>NZ_JBNNXT010000009.1:0-152612 GCF_052873815.1 Photobacterium sp. DNB23_23_1
GTGAGGCGTTGAGCTAACCTGTACTAATTGCCCGTGAGGCTTAACCATACAACACCCAAGGGGTTTTTACGGACTCCGCGAGCACTTGAATGAGTGTTGAGAACCTAGTCAGATTTTCCCAGATTATGAAGATATTCCGCCTACCAGAGGTAGCGCCGGGATAAAGTTCGATAGCAAGACAAGTTGTGAGTCGAGTGAAGGAGTTTAGCCTGCTAAATGACTGAGCGAGAGAGCAACTTAACGTAGCTAGCGGGCTTTATAGCCAGCGGAATATATTCAAAAGAATTTGCTTGGCGACCATAGCGTTATGGACCCACCTGATCCCATGCCGAACTCAGCAGTGAAACGTAATAGCGCCGATGGTAGTGTGGGGTCTCCCCATGTGAGAGTAGGACATCGCCAGGCTCCCAATTTTGAAATTCGCAGCAGCGGATTTCGACACAGAATTGAGTGCTGGTATAGCTCAGTTGGTAGAGCGCACCCTTGGTAAGGGTGAGGTCCCCAGTTCGAATCTGGGTACTAGCACCACGATTTTGTTCAGCGACAATAGCACAATGGTCCCACCTGATCCCATGCCGAACTCAGTAGTGAAACGTTGTAGCGCCGATGGTAGTGTGGGGTCTCCCCATGTGAGAGTAGGTCATTGCTGAACTCTTCTTCTAAACCCAGCCTAACGGCTGGGTTTTTTCATTTCTGGCCTTTCAAAAATGCCATTATCAATCCCCATGTTTTTATGAGTTTTCTTCATACTCGTAGCACCTTGCTTTGATTATTTTAATCTTCTTTTACTTGCACCCGCGACGGATCTCTTATAGTTTTATTTAGAAATCTGGACGTCTAAACATCCCTTCAATAGATGGTAAAGACGAGAAAACGTTTAAGGAGAAGCACCGATGCCGATTAAGATCCCTGACAAACTGCCTGCTACCGATATCTTGCGAGGTGAGAATATCTTCGTGATGTCGGAGGCTCGTGCGTCAAGTCAGGAAATCCGCCCCTTAAAGGTGTTGCTGCTGAACTTGATGCCGAAGAAAATCGAAACAGAAACCCAGTTCCTCCGCCTGCTGTCCAATAGCCCGCTACAGGTAGACGTTGAACTGCTGCGGATTGATAACCGACCGACCAAGAATACGCCGACAGAGCATCTGGACACTTTCTATCGCCAGTTTGAGATGGTCAAGGATCGTAATTTTGATGGCCTTATTGTCACAGGAGCACCATTGGGCTTGGTTCAGTTCGAAGATGTACTGTATTGGGAAGAGATCCAAACCATCATGAATTGGGCTAAGGAGCATGTCACCTCGACCTTGTTCGTGTGCTGGGCTGCTCAGGCAGGGCTGAAGCTACTTTACGACTTGCCTAAACGTACACGTAAGGAAAAGTTATCTGGGGTATATTGGCATCGAACCCATGATTGTCATAATCCGATCTTGCGTGGCTTTGATGATTCCTTTCTAGCGCCGCATTCTCGCTATGCGGACTTCTCGCCAGAGTATCTGGCAGAACATACTGATCTTGATATTCTAGCTACCTCGGATCAGGCTGGGGTATACCTGGCGGCAACCAAAGACAAGCGAAATGTCTTTGTAACCGGTCATCCTGAATATGATGTCGATACTTTACACAATGAGTATACGCGGGATGTTGGTGAAGGAATGGAGCCACAGGTGCCAGTTAATTACTACCCTGATAACAATCCGGAAAACCCGCCAATCGGCAGTTGGCGTAGCCATGGTCATTTGTTGTTTTCTAACTGGCTGAATTATTGTGTTTACCAGCAAACACCTTACGACTTGGATAAGTTTTCTGAAGCTAATTTCACTAAGGGTGAATAGCCCCTTTGGTGAGATAAAAAAGACCTGCATCTGCAGGTCTTCTTTATATAGCTGACCCAGCCGAGAACACATTAGGTGTTGTTTTCAGCTTCCCAGTGCTTGGCCTTGTGGATCAGGGAGGTGATTGTTGAGCCTTGGATCAGAATCGAGAACACTACCACCGAATAGGTCATGACCAGCATAATTTCCCGGACATCGATATTCTTATCCGGGATCACCATCACCCCGGCGGGGATAGCCATGGCCATAGCAAGGGCCAAGCCGCCTCGTAACCCACCCCAAGTCAGGATTTTAACCGACATCGGGTTATAGTCTCGGTATCGCTGGAAACCGAGATAAGAGAGCTTGACGCTGAGGAAGCGGCTCAAGAGGACCAATGGAACGGCAATCACCATCAGTACCCAGTCTTCTTGGTGGAAACTGAACTGCAGCATACTCATACCAATCAAAAGGAATAGCACCCCATTGAGGAACTCATCGACCAGCTCCCAAAAGTGGTCGAGATGATCTTCACTCTCTTTGGAAAAGCCGATATAGCGGGTCCAGTTACCAATCATGATCCCTGATACCACCATTGCCAGCGGGCCAGAGACATGGATGACATCAGCAAAGACATAGCCTGCCGTTGGTATTCCCAGGGTCAGCAGCAGTTCCATAGAGTGGTCATTGGTTGAACTGATTAGGTAATGGAAAATCAGACCAAGAGCAAAGCCGTAGGCAATACCGCCAATGGCTTCCTGTAGGAACAATTGGCCAACACCTAGTATAGTAGGGGCTTCGTTACCAAAAGCGATGGTAAACAGGGTAACGAAAATGACAAGGCCAAAGCCGTCATTGAATAAAGATTCGCCCTCAATTTGGGTAGAAATCCGTTTTGGTGCATCGAGTTTTTTTACTATAGCGAGGACCGCTATCGGGTCAGTAGGAGAGATCAGTGAGCCGAAGATGAGGCAATAGATCAGGTCGAGCTGGATACCGATAGCCTGACAAATGCCCCATAAAGCAAAACCGATAAAAAAGGTCGAGAACAAGGTCGCCGCCAGTGCCAGTGTGGTGATTTCCCACTTTTGGTCTTCAAGGTGAGGCAGTTTGATCCCCAAGCCGCCAGCAAAGAGCAAGAACCCCAAAATCCCTTTGAGCAAGAAGTTTTCAAAGTTGATCTCGCCAAGTTGGCTTGCAGCAATATTTTCAAGATAGAACCAGCCATTATGTCCGGCAACAATAATGCCTAGAGATAGCATCAATGCTCCCGCGGTAATGGCGATAGTGGTCTGCATTTTTCCTATTTTGCTGTTTATAAAAGCGATAAGCATAGCTGCTGCCGCTAGGAAACAGAGGGTGCTGTAAACTGACATCCCATGACCTCGATGGTGATTTAAAGTAAAGCTGAAAATTGTGTCAAAATATAAATCTATCACTGCTCGATAGCTATCACTAATTTCTTTCAATGAGTTAAAATTTAATCAATGAAAAGCCCTTTAGACGTCTAGATTTCCATTGTTGCTATGGTAGGATGTGAACTAGCTGTAACATTAGATAAGGAAGTAAAGTGGTGTTGATGGGCAAGGATTTATTAAATAAGCGCTTGGCAGAGCAGATCCTGATCATTGATGGTGGCATGGGCACCATGATCCAGGACTATAAGCTGGAAGAGCAAGATTATCGCGGTGAGCGTTTTGCCGATTGGCACATGGATCTCAAGGGCAATAACGACTTACTGGTACTGACACAGCCGCAATTGATCAAAGATATTCACGTAGCTTATCTTGAGGCCGGTGCTGATATCTTAGAGACTAACACCTTCAACGCAACCACGATCGCGATGGCTGATTACGAGATGGAAGCGTTGAGTGGTGAGATTAATCTTGAGGCAGCCAAACTCGCTCGCCAAGTCGCTGACGAGTGGACGGCAAAGACGCCGGATAAACCGCGTTTTGTTGCTGGCGTACTTGGCCCGACTAACCGTACCTGTTCTATCTCACCGGATGTGAACGACCCCGGCTACCGAAATGTTACCTTTGATCAGCTTGTTGAGGCTTACGCCGAGTCAACGCGTGCGTTGATCAAAGGCGGAGCCGATATCATCCTTATCGAAACTATTTTCGATACTCTTAATGCTAAAGCCTGTGCATTTGCGGTGGATACTGTTTTTGACGAAGATGGTTGTTCGCTGCCGGTCATGATTTCTGGCACCATCACCGATGCTTCTGGTCGGACTCTTTCGGGCCAAACAACAGAAGCTTTCTACCATTCTCTTCGTCATGTCAAACCAATCTCGTTTGGTTTGAACTGTGCACTTGGGCCTGATGAGCTCCGCCAGTATGTTGAAGAACTGTCACGCATCTCCGAATGTGCGGTATCTGCCCATCCGAATGCCGGCCTACCAAACGCGTTTGGCGAATATGATTTGTCCCCGGAAGAGATGGCCGAGCATATTAAAGAGTGGGCGCAGAGTGGCTTCCTTAATTTGGTCGGAGGATGTTGTGGTACCACGCCGGAGCATATCCGCCAGATGGCCGAAGCTGTGGCAAAGGTGAGCCCTCGCGCATTACCAGAATTATCGGTTAGTTGCCGACTATCTGGCCTTGAACCTTTGATCATCGAGAAGGATACCTTGTTTGTTAATGTTGGAGAGCGAACTAATGTTACCGGCTCGGCAAGATTCAAACGCCTGATCAAAGAAGAGTTGTATGACGAGGCGCTGGATGTCGCCCGTCAGCAGGTCGAAAACGGCGCTCAGATCATCGATATCAACATGGATGAAGGGATGCTGGATGCTGAGGCGTGCATGGTTCGATTCCTCAACCTATGTGCTTCTGAGCCGGAAATATCAAAAGTTCCTATCATGGTCGACTCCTCTAAGTGGGAAGTGATCGAAGCTGGCCTGAAGTGCATTCAGGGCAAGGGAATTGTTAACTCTATCTCGCTCAAGGAAGGCAAAGAGAAGTTTGTTGAGCAGGCCAAGCTGATCCGCCGCTACGGCGCTGCTGTGATTGTGATGGCGTTTGATGAAGTCGGGCAGGCTGATACCAGAGAGCGCAAGCTGGAAATTTGTACCAATGCCTACCGGATATTAGTTGATGAGGTCGGCTTCCCGCCGGAAGATATCATCTTTGACCCGAATATCTTTGCCGTTGCGACCGGTATTGATGAGCACAATAACTATGCGGTGGACTTCATTGAAGCTGTCGCCGATATCAAGCGTGATTTGCCCCATGCGATGATCTCTGGTGGCGTGTCCAATGTCTCTTTCTCGTTCCGTGGTAATAACTATGTGCGTGAGGCTATCCATGCTGTTTTCCTTTATCACTGCTTCAAGCATGGTATGGATATGGGGATCGTCAACGCAGGTCAACTTGAAGTCTATGACAACGTTCCAGAAAAATTGCGTGAGGCCGTCGAAGATGTGGTGCTGAACCGACGTGATGACTCGACGGAACGCTTGTTGGACATTGCTGCTGAATATGCCAATAAAGGCGTCGGTAAAGAAGAAGATGCCTCTGCCTTGGAATGGCGCACCTGGCCGGTAGAAAAACGACTTGAGCATGCGTTGGTCAAAGGCATCACCGAGTTTATTGTCGAAGACACCGAAGAAGCGCGGGTGAATGCATCCAAGCCGTTGGAGGTCATTGAAGGACCGTTGATGGACGGTATGAACGTGGTTGGTGACTTGTTCGGTGAAGGCAAGATGTTCCTGCCGCAGGTGGTGAAATCTGCCCGTGTCATGAAACAAGCCGTTGGCCACCTCGAGCCATATATCAATGCTGAGAAGCAGGCCGGAAGTACTAACGGCAAGATCCTGCTGGCAACGGTAAAAGGCGATGTTCATGATATTGGTAAAAATATTGTAGGTGTTGTACTTCAGTGTAATAACTACGAGATCATCGATCTGGGTGTGATGGTATCGTGTGAAAAGATCCTCAAGGTCGCCAAGGAAGAAAATGTCGATATCATTGGCCTATCCGGCCTGATCACTCCATCACTTGATGAGATGGTACATGTCGCCAAGGAAATGGAACGACAAGGCTTTGAGTTACCTTTACTTATTGGCGGGGCGACAACCTCCAAAGCGCATACGGCAGTGAAGATAGAGCAGAACTACAGCCATCCGGTTGTGTATGTGAACAACGCTTCTCGCGCCGTTGGGGTGTGTACTTCGTTACTATCTGATGAGCTGCGTCCGGCCTTTGTCGAAAAACTCGATGCCGATTATGTCAGGGTGCGTGATCAGCACAGCCGTAAGCGGCCCAAGACCAAGCCGGTTTCTCTGGAAGTGGCGCGGGCAAATCGCGTGGCCATTGACTGGGAGAGCTATACGCCGCCAGCACCATGTAAATCGGGTGTTCAAGTGTTTGAGGACTTTGATGTGGCGATCCTGCGCCAGTATATCGACTGGACGCCATTCTTCATGACCTGGTCGTTGATGGGTAAATATCCGGCCATCCTTGATCATGAGGAAGTGGGTGAGGAAGCCCGCCGTTTGTTTAAAGATGCTAATGACTTACTCGACCGCGTTGAGCAGGAAGGCTTGCTGGAAGCCCGTGGTATGTGTGCCATGTTCCCGGCCAACAGTGTAGGCGATGATATCGAGGTCTATACTGACGAGTCTCGCACTGAGGTTGCCAAGGTACTGCATAACTTGCGTCAGCAAACGGAGAAACCGAAAGGTTTCAATTATTGCCTGTCTGATTACATCGCGCCAAAAGAGAGCGGGAAAGCGGATTGGATCGGTGCCTTTGCGGTAACGGGGGGGATTGGTGAGCGTGACCTGGCCGATGCTTATAAGGCGGCAGGGGATGATTACAATGCCATTATGATCCAAGCGATTGCTGATCGCTTGGCCGAAGCGTTTGCCGAGTACCTTCACGAGCAGGTGCGTAAGGATATTTGGGGTTATTCGCCGGAGGAGGATTTGTCCAATGACGATCTGATCCGTGAGAAATACCAAGGGATCCGCCCTGCACCGGGTTATCCAGCCTGTCCGGAGCATACGGAAAAGGGCAGCTTGTGGGAGTTGCTGAAGGTAGAAGAGACGATCGATATGTCACTGACAACCAGCTATGCCATGTGGCCGGGTGCGTCGGTATCGGGTTGGTATTTCTCCCACCCAGACTCTCGCTACTTTGCGATTGCCCAGATCCAGAATGATCAACGTGACAGCTATGCCGATCGTAAAGGCTGGGATCTTATCGAGGCTGAAAAATGGCTGGGTCCGAACTTGAATAACTAGCTGTTGCTTATAGTTCTGCCGAGTTTGAAGTTAATCAGCACAGATAAAAAAGGCGCTCAGTGAGCGCCTTTTCTTATTTTGTATCTATCGGCTGAATTCAGCTTGATATTACTCGAACAGACCGTGGTGCAATACCTTGACCACTTCGCGTGATTCTTCGGTTTTGACCAAGAAGCACAGGTTGTGGGTGCTGGCACCAAAGCAGATCATCCGTGGACTGTATTGCTCTAGGCGACTGAAGACCTGGGTTGCGGCACCCGGTGCATCACCGAGATCGTTCCCGATCAGTGCGACTAGGCAAAGATCTTGTTCAACCTCTACCCGGCATAGCTGGCTCAGTTGCTCCATCGCTGCGGCAGGTAGGCTAGGTGCGCCCCCGCCGGTATCGGTTTGATCCAGAGTCAGTGACACACTGACTTCTGATGTGGTGATCAAGTCGACCGAGATTTTGTGTTCGGCCAAAATACGGAAGACCTCTGAAAGGAACCCATAGGCTTGGAACATATTCAGGCTCGTTAGCGTCACCATGGTTTGATTACAGCGCAGTGCCAAAGCTCTGAATTTTGGTGGTTCGCTGACCTGTTGGCGGATCCAGGTACCACCTTGTTCCGGTGCTTTTGATGAACCGATAAAGACAGGGATCTGCTGGCGGACTGCTGGCAACAGGGTCGACGGATGGAGAATTTTTGCCCCGAAATTAGCCATTTCAGAGGCTTCGCTAAAGCTTATCTCGCTGATTGGCTTGGCATTAGCAGTGATACGCGGATCTGTGGAGTACATACCCGGTACATCGGTCCAGATTTCCAGAGTGCCCGCGCTGATAGCTTCGGCGACTAAAGCGGCACTGTAATCACTACCGCCGCGGCCTAAAGTCGTCGTTTGCCCATCACTGTCAGAGCCAATGAAGCCTTGGGATACGATAATCGTATCGCTAGCTAGCAGTGGCTGAAGCTGTTCATCGGCAAGCTGATGGATAGCATCAATATCCGGAACGGCTTTACCATGCTGGCCGTCAGTGCGCATAACTGAACGGATATCGAAACGCAGGGCTGAAGCCCCCATTTCGTTGAGAATCTGGCTGAACAGGTGGGTCGACAACAACTCGCCATGGGCAACCAGCTGATCGGTCAGCTTAGTTGAAGGCGCGTCAATAGCCTGCTCTGCAAGGTTTGCCACAGTATTGATTAATTGTTCTATGTGGTCAGCAACGGCTTCAGGGTGAGCCAGTTTGTCGATAATGTTTTGGTGTATCGATTTCAATTGCTGTAGCCGCTGGGATCGCTGTTCGTTATTGGCAATTCCATTTGCAAGTTCAACTAACAGGTTGGTAACACCGGAGCAGGCACTGATCAACACTACTTTGGCAGCAGGGTTATCCTTGATGATCGTGGCACTTCGGCTCATGGCGGCATGATCGGCTACGCTAGTACCGCCAAATTTCGCTACGGTTATCGGTGGAGGAATAGTAAAGTTATTTTCAACAAAGCTCACAACGAGTCTCCCAGAATTAAAGAGTATAAACGCAATTAACAGGGGGATCGGGATGGTAATCCCGACAATAAGTCAGGAGAGCAAAAAGGTAAGATGTAAACCGGTACAACAACCAGAAGCTCCCCATCTATTCATTACCACGATGAATAGATGACAGCCAGAAGGATTCAACCTTCGTAGCCGATACACCATGCCCCCTGTCATGTTGTATCTCGGCGTTACTCCCCCTCTCAAGACTGCTTTGGGGTGGGGCCCCGCAATCTAGATACCTGGGTAACGCTCCTCTTCTGTCTTCACCTGAGAAAAGCCTTTCTCAGGATGAACAAAAAACGATCTATATTGAACCGGATTTCCTAGTCGGTTGTCAATTGGGTAAGAATAAAATATGCATAAAATTTGCAAGAAATTGTCACAAATAGGGAGGGCTCTATATACCGGAAGGGGGAAATGATTTGAGATAAGCATAATTAGTCTAATACTGATATAGTCAATCAGTACCTTACAATAACGAGGCAAATGCCACTCTTACCGCCAGGGAGGAAAATAAGAATGACGATTGGTAGCTTTTACCCACCACAGCGTACCCTCATGGGACCCGGTCCATCGGATATTTACCCGCAGGTGCTGCAGGCCCTTAGCCGCCCGACGATTGGCCACCTAGACCCACTATTCATCGGCATGATGGATGAACTCAAACAGTTACTGCAATACGCTTTCCAGACTCAAAACACCTTCACGATTGCGGTTTCTGCGCCAGGGAGCGCCGGTATGGAAGCCTGCTTTGTTAACTTGGTTGAACCGGGTGATAAAGTGATTGTCTGTCGCAATGGCGTGTTTGGCGATCGGATGCGCGAGAATGTCGAGCGCTGCGGTGGCGTGGCGGTGATGGTGGATAACAACTGGGGCGAGCCGGTAGACCCGACCTTGGTTGCCTTGGCGCTCGAGAGCCATCCAGATGCCAAAATCGTGGCCTTTGTTCATGCCGAAACCTCAACTGGTGCGCTGAGCGATGCGGAAGCTATTGCCAAGTTGGCCCGTGAGCATAACTGCCTGACAATTGTCGATGCCGTGACATCGCTCGGGGGCGTCCCTTTGCTGGTGGATGAATGGCAACTTGATGCGGTGTATTCTGGTAGTCAAAAGTGCCTGTCTTGTGTTCCGGGCTTGTCACCATTAACGTTCTCTGAAAAAGCCATCGATAAGATCCAGAGCCGTCAAGCGCCCGTCCAGAGTTGGTTTTTAGATCAGAGCTTGGTACTGGGTTACTGGAGCGGTGAAGGCAAGCGAAGCTATCACCATACCGCGCCAGTGAACAGCCTATATGCGCTGCATGAAGCCTTGGTATTGCTACACAATGAAGGTTTGGAGAATGCTTGGCAGCGCCATAAAGATGCCCATCTAGAATTACGTGAAGGTCTGGAGCCATTAGGGATTAAATTTGTGGTTGATGAGGCACATCGCTTGCCACAGCTCAATGCAGTATATATTCCCGAGGGCATTGATGATGCCGAGGTGAGGAAAACGTTGTTGGAGCGCTATAATTTGGAAATTGGTGCAGGTCTTGGTGCACTTGCTGGCAAAGCGTGGCGTATCGGCTTGATGGGCTATGCCGCTCGCAGTGAAAACGTGGCATTGTGCCTGCGGGCGCTAGAAACAACTCTTAAGTGAATCTAAGCTATTGCGGTTTAATTAGTAAAAAGGGCTACCTCGGGTAGCCCTTTTTTCATTTTAACATCACCCCATAGGGTTTATGGCGTCCCATTTTCAGCAGTCTGAGCGGACAAGTCCGTTTCCTTTAAAAACGCATATTTTGGATACAGGTATTGGGCTTCATCCATAATTTGGGAGGCCATCTCTTTCTGACCTAGTTGGTTATAAGCAGCAATCAGGTTTTGATAAAGCGCGATGCGTGGCCATTGCTTGGCCTTTTGCTGGGCCCAGTCGATGTAATCCTGGATCAACGCTGGATTATTACTGGCAATACCCTGGTGAAGTTGGGTGACATGCAGATCCCATTCGAATCGGTTTTGCCATGCCCAAGGGTTATTGACTCGCAGCAGGTAATTCACATTGGCCGGATGGTTGGTTTCGTACTTAGTGAGTTGAGTGCCAGAGTACAGGGTTGTCGCCATGAAACCTGTGGTGATCAGCGGTATTGTCAGCACTAGCGCCCGGATCGACAGGATATACTCCATTTTCTTCTTGTAGTATTTGGCGGTCAGGTTATCGGCCCAGTAAATCAAAATAACGAAGATCACCCAGTGGATCAGCGAGTGATAGAATGGGTATTCCAACTGGGAGTGCAGAACGATTGGGAAAAATAAGCCGATCAAGGCTAGTTGGGTACCTTCCCGTGCTTTCTTTATTTTGAGCAGCACCGCCCCAGCGGCTGCCAATAATGCCAGAAGCGGAATAATGCCGCCTTCAGCAGCCCAGAATACCAGTTCGTTGTGAGGATGATCGAGGCCAGCCATACCGGAAGGGTTGGCTGGGTTGTCGTGATGCCATCGGGCGGTTTGGGTAATATAGCTGACTTCAAACGTGCCATAGCCGTAACCGGTTAATGGTTGGTTAAGGAACATATTGGCGGCTTGAGGAATATGCATCGCACGGGCACTGACCAAGCTCAGGCGGTTTTCCTGCGGCGACCAGCCCGATGTACTGTTGATGTGCCATGACAGGCTTAGCCCCAGTATTATCATCAGTAGCCACATTCGCCATTGTGCCTTGGCGGCAAAGCGGCGCAGGTAAGGGATAAGTAGCAGAGTACCCATGGTGGCGCCGAGCCAACCGGTGCGGGAGCTTAGTACGACAAGCAGCGGCAGGGTAATGACCGGGGTCAGTAGCAAGAAACACTGTTGCCAACTCCACCTACCACGGTACATAGGAATGCGTGCCAGTAGATAACCGGATAGTACCAGACCGGTGGCTAAAAAGCTGGCCATGACATTGGGTTGCTGGAAGATGCCGTAAGGACGGTTGGCAACGGTGTCATAGCCGATAGGGTTGCCTGGCTCCAGCAGCATAAATTGTACCCAGCCGAATATTGCTTGAATCCATACTGCGGCGAGCACAAACCACAGCATGCGCTGGCGTTGTTTGTGGTTGAAGGAAAACTGTTGCAAACCGACGAAAAAGAGCAAACCGGCCCATAAACCAAGTAGCCTCGGCAGGCTTTGTCCGATGTTAGCATTGGGGGAGAACACCGGCAGCGTCAGTAAGACACAGCAGAGGGTGAGGACGACAGTCAGTCGCGAGTAACGCCACACCCGCTGTCGGCAAATTTCCAGCAAACCGAAGGCAATGGCGAAGCTGAACGGGATCCAGCTCATGGCATTGTATGAGAGCTCGAGTCCTGAGCCGCCAGGGTTGTGCTGGAAGTAATGCATTGCCAGCAGGAACAGGATTCCGAGAGACACCAAGAAGGGTTTTATCATCGGCTTGCTGATCCCTTTCTCGGCAAGGTTGGTGCCTTTTACATATAACACTGTCATGGTGATTCGCTGGGTCTCACTGTCTTAATCAAACAAAACCGGGCTTGCAAGCCCGGTTTTTCGTTGTTGGTTAGGTTGCCAGTGCTATTGTACTGGCGTTCACTCTGGCAGCAAAGGCTTGAGGAAGCGGGCAGTGTGCGATCCTGCGATCTGTGCCACTTGCTCAGGTGTGCCGGTTGCAACAATTTCACCCCCGCCGTTACCACCTTCCGGTCCGAGGTCGATGATCCAGTCTGCTGTCTTGACCACATCGAGGTTGTGCTCGATCACCACAATGGTATTACCGTGGTCACGCAGGCGGTGCAGGACATTGAGTAACTGCTGGATATCGTGGAAATGCAGGCCGGTTGTCGGCTCGTCCAAAATATACAAGGTCTTGCCGGTATCGCGCTTGGATAGTTCGCGAGCCAGTTTAACCCGCTGTGCTTCACCGCCCGACAGGGTGGTCGCGGCTTGTCCTAGGCGAATATACGATAAGCCGACATCAATCAGGGTCTGTAGCTTTCTGGCAATAGCCGGCACCGCATCAAAAAATTCACGGGCATCTTCTACGGTAAGCTCTAGTACCTCGTCGATGGTCTTGCCTTTGTAGCGAACTTCCAGCGTTTCGCGGTTATAGCGCTTGCCCTTGCAGGCATCACACGGCACGTAGACATCCGGCAGGAAGTGCATCTCAACCTTGATCACACCGTCGCCTTGACACGCCTCGCATCGGCCCCCCTTAACATTGAAACTGAAGCGGCCCGGTTTGTAACCACGCGAGCGTGACTCCTGGGTACCGGCAAACAGTTCGCGGATCGGGGTAAAGATCCCAGTATAGGTCGCTGGATTTGAGCGTGGGGTACGGCCAATTGGGCTCTGATCGATATCGATCACCTTGTCGAAGTGCTCGAGATCTTGGATTTCTCTGTATGGTGCAGCTTGGCCAGACGTCGCACCGTTGAGCTGGTGGTGGGCGATTTGGAAGAAAGTATCGTTGATCAGGGTTGATTTGCCTGAACCTGATACCCCGGTAATACAAGTCAGCAGGCCGACAGGGATCTCGACGTCAACATTCTTCAGGTTGTTGCCGGTGGCACCAAGAAGCTTGACGGTTCGCTCCGGATCCATCACCACGCGTTGCTCTGGTACCGCTATGCATTTTTTGCCGCTGAGGTATTGGCCGGTTAGCGAGTTATCGTTATTGACGATATCAGCCAGCTTGCCTTCGGCAATAATATTGCCACCATGGACACCGGCACCCGGGCCAATATCGATCACATGATCAGCGGTACGGATAGCATCTTCATCGTGCTCGACCACAATCACGGTATTGCCGAGATCGCGCAGGTGGGTAAGGGTTTTGAGCAAGCGCTCGTTGTCCCGCTGGTGGAGTCCGATAGAGGGCTCGTCCAACACGTACATGACGCCGACCAAACCGGCACCGATCTGGCTGGCCAGGCGGATACGCTGGGCTTCACCGCCCGACAGGGTTTCTGCGCTGCGCGACAGGTTAAGATAGTTGAGGCCAACATTAACCAAGAAACTCAGCCTGTCATTGATTTCCTTAAGTATCTTCTCGGCTATTTTGGCCTTCTGCCCAGTCAGTGCCAATTGGTCGAAGAAATCCATCGCTTCGCTGATACTCATTTCGCTGATGGTTGGCAGCGTGGTATCGGCAATAAAGACATTGCGGGCCTCGAGGCGTAGGCGTGAGCCGTTACAGCTGCTACACGGTTTGGTAGCGACGAACTTGATCAGATCCTCACGGACCGAGTTCGACTCGGTTTCGCGGTAGCGGCGCTCCATGTTGTTGAGGATCCCCTCAAACGGGTGACGTCTTACCGTGATATCACCGCGGTCATTGATGTATTTGAATTCGATTTCAGTTTTGCCTGACCCATTTAGAATCACATTTTGGACTTTCTTAGGCAGGCTGTCATAAGGGGCTTCGACATCAAACTCATAATGCTCGGCCAGAGACTTGAGCATTTGGAAGTAATAGAAGTTGCGTTTGTCCCAGCCGCGAATGGCGCCGCCAGAAAGGCTTAGTTCGCCATTTTGTACCACGCGAGCTGGGTCGAAGAATTGCTGGACACCCAAGCCGTCACAGGTGCCACAGGCTCCCGCAGGGTTATTGAACGAGAACAGGCGGGGCTCAAGCTCCTGCATGCTATAGCCGCAGTGGGGGCACGCAAAGTTGGCGGAGAAAATGATCTCTTCATGCTCGCCGTTGGTCATTGGGCTCACAACCACGGTACCGCCAGATAGTTCCAGTGCGGTCTCAAACGATTCTGCCAGACGCTGCTGCAGATCATCTCGCACCTTGAAGCGGTCGACAACGACTTCAATGGTGTGCTTTTTATGAAGTTCAAGCGTCGGTGGATCGGACAGATCACACACTTCGCCATCGATACGGGCACGGATGTAACCTTGGGCCGCCAAGTTGGCCAGGGTTTTGACGTGCTCACCCTTGCGCTCTTTAATAATAGGAGCCAGCAGCATCATCTTACTGCCTTCCGGAAGCTCGAGTACCTTGTCGACCATCTGGCTTACTGTTTGCGCGGCCAGTTCAACATGGTGGGTTGGACAGCGTGGTTCACCGACACGGGCGTAGAATAGACGAAGGTAATCATAGACCTCGGTTATGGTGCCCACAGTTGAGCGTGGGTTGTGCGAGGTCGATTTCTGCTCTATGGAGATCGCAGGAGACAGCCCCTCGATATGGTCGACATCCGGCTTTTCCATCAATGACAGAAACTGGCGGGCATAGGCCGACAGTGACTCGACATAACGTCGCTGCCCTTCGGCGTATAGGGTATCAAAAGCCAGCGATGACTTTCCTGAACCCGACAGGCCGGTGATAACAATCAGCTGATCCCGAGGCAGCGTGAGGGAAATATTCTTGAGGTTATGGGTACGGGCACCCCTGACTTCAATGTTATCCATATCGATGAGCTTTATTGACTAATTTATGACTGCGGCATTATTGCACAGGGCTTAGGGCCTTGAAAGAAAAAGCTGTATAAAAACACAGTTGGATGGTTATAATAACACCATAATGTGTTGCTTATTCGTGCTGGCGATCACTACATTTTACTCTGATTCAACCCTGTTCGATCAGGGGGGAAGCATGATAGACTGCGCGATTAAGTATAAACTTTCAATAACGGTTGCTGGCTTTTTCCCAGCACCGATTATGAGATCGGAGTGAATTATGGCCAGTCGTGGCGTAAACAAGGTTATCCTAGTCGGTAACTTGGGTAATGATCCGGAAATCCGTTACATGCCTAGTGGTGGTGCAGTAGCAAATATTACCATTGCCACTTCTGAAAGCTGGCGTGACAAGAACACTGGCGAGCAGCGTGAGAAAACTGAATGGCACCGTGTGGCGCTATTTGGCAAGCTTGCTGAAGTGGCTGGCGAGTACCTACGTAAGGGCTCTCAGGTATACATCGAAGGCCAACTGCAAACACGTAAGTGGCAAGACCAAAGTGGTCAGGACCGTTATACAACAGAAGTTGTGGTTCAGGGCTTCAACGGTGTCATGCAGATGCTTGGCGGCCGTCAGGGCGGTGGCCAGAGCGCTCCAATGGGTGGCCAACAGCAGCAACAAGGTGGTTGGGGTCAGCCTCAACAGCCAGCAGCAGCCCCTCAGCAGAACTTTGCTCCTCAGCAGCAACAACAGCAACAGGCTCCTCAGCAGCAGGCTGCACCACAGCCTCAGTACAACGAGCCGCCAATGGATTTCGATGACGACATCCCGTTCTGAGGCACTTGCTGTGTTGATAGGTCGTTGACCCAAAATATTAAGCCTCGCTAATGCGGGGCTTTTTATTATCTAAATCATATTGGCTGAGGGTTGAGTTTAGCGCTCTGCCGGACTGGACTTGGCTTTGATAAAATCGATGAACAACTTGGTTTTGACATGGTTGTAGTCAAGCTTGGGGTAGTAGGCATAGGCTGAATTCACGGGTTGTTTCAGCTCAGGCAATACCGGTACCAAAAGGCCCTTGAGCAGCTCTCTTTTGACCGTATTCTCACCCGATAGAATGATCCCCATACCTGCAACGGCCGCCGCTACCAGGGCTTCGGGGTTCTGGGTAGTAAAATTCCCTTTGAGTCGCAGTCGAATGTCGTTTTCAAACACGTGCTCTTGTTCATGGCCATGGGTGCCGTACATCAGGCAGTTGTGCTGCGCCAATTGTTCAGGGCTCTCAATTAGCGGCTTACCTTCGAGGTACGAAGGAGAGGCGTAGAAGCCATTGCTATAGTTGAACAGCTTTGTCGCAATGTAACTCGACGAGTTGAAGTCGGTTAACTCCCTGCTGATAAACACATCCAGGTTGAGGTCCGGCAACTGGCCCGGGGTATTGGTATGGAGTTCGACTTGGATGTTGGGGTAGACCTCAATAAATTCGGCCAGGTAGTTCACCAGCAAGCGGCTTCCGACGGCTAGCGGCGCACCAATCCGCAATACGCCGCTGACCTCACCGTAGGTCGAGGTGGTCTCTGCCAGCATCTGGTGCCAGTCATCGAGCAAGCGTGCACTGCGTTGGTAGAAAAGGCGGCCGGCATCGGTCATGGTGAGACTGCGGGTGGTGCGTTTGAGCAGCTGCACACCCAACTGCTTTTCCAGCCAAGCCAATCGTTTGGACAGTGCAGAGCTGGAAGTATTGAGCTTGGTGGCGGCCTGAGCGAGGGAGCCCTGGTCGACGACGGTAACAAAGCTTTTTGTGCAGGTGATCCAATCCATGTCGTAATTAACCCTATAGCGCTAGTGGGGAGCCGAAATGGCCGTTTTCCCTACACTACCATGAGTTTACGCTCGGTTCAGACTGTTTCTAATCCTGTTTGTATTTGCAAAATTGTTAATTTGTCGACTTTAGCACTGACAGTACGATCAATAGAATGGTATTTTGCTTGCAATATACCACCGTTTCTTCGCCTTGCAGAAATGTGAAATGGCGAGGTATCTGTTTGACTTATTGATTTTTTTTGGCTGCTTATGAGAAAAGCTTCAGGGATGCGCTTAACCAACCGTCTGGTTGCCTTTGTTACGTTAATTGTGATTTGTGCAATTTTCGTCATTTTTATTGGCGGGGCGGTGAGTTTTCGCAAGTTAGGACAGGACTATCTCACTCATTATCTTGATGGTGTTGTGGAAGTGATCGACCAAGAGCTGGCTGATCCGCAGGGTTCGCAGGCCATTTCACGTTGGCTGCCTAAATTGCTTAAGGCCAGTAATGTGGTTGAGCTTGAGGTAGGCAGCGTCGCAGGGGCCGTTTATTCCTTTAAGGGGCTACAACCGATTGCAGATCCTAGCATCCTCCATGAAAGCCGCTACGAACTTGAACATAATCCCGGCTTCACCGTCACCATGAAGTCGCTCCCGCCTTATACCGAGTTTACCTATTCGATAGGGGCCATGTCGTCGATAAGTCTGGCGATCGCTATCATCATCTTGGGGCTGGTCTGGGGGATGGACTGGCTACGACGCCAGCTAGAGGGATCGGAACTGCTTGAGCACCGCGGCCGGCTGATATTGGCCGGGCGGGTCGAAGAGAACGAAGTGGGTGATGAGCGGGAGTGGCCAGCAACGGCCAGCCTTGCGTTGGACAAAATGATCGCCGAACTCAAGGATGCACGACAGGAGCGAAGCCGTTTCGATACCTTTATCCGTACCCACACCTTCCTTGATCAGCTGACTGGGGCGGCTAACCGAGTGTTGTTCGATAGCCGGTTGCAATCGATGTTGCAAGATCAGGAAACCCACGGTGCGGTTATCCTGATCCGAATTACTGATTGGGAGGAGTTGCTGGCCGATAAGGGCAAGGCCGAGGCCGATGAGCTAGTCCAGGATGTGGGGGGGATCTTGTCTAACCTGATCCAGCGTTACCCAGATACAGTACTGTCGCGTTATTTCGATGCTGAGTTTGCGATTTTGTTGCCTCAGCAGTCAGTGAAAGAGGTTAAGCAGTTCAGCAATGCGTTGATGAATGCACTGGACAGGCTATCACCGCCCGCGCCGCTGGAGCCGGATAACTGGTGCCATATCGGGGTGACCTTCTGTGCCAGCGGTGAGCGTCGTGGCCGGATCATGGATGAAGCAGATATGGCCCTGCGTAGTGCCCAGTTGCAGGGAACGAATAGTTGGTATGCCTTTAAAAAGGACCAGCAGTTTGAAGATGCCCGTGGCAGTGTGCGCTGGCGTACCTTGCTTGATGCAATATTTAATAGCGGTGGCCCGGTACTGTATCAGCAACCGGTACTGATGGTTGATGGCAGTCCTCTGCATCGTGAGTTGCTGTCCCGTATCCGTGATGAAAACGGCATGCTGATCAAAGCGTCACGTTTTCTTACTGCTGTCGAACAAGTGGGTTTCAATGCCCGGATGGATAGGTGCGTGGTGACCAAGGCGCTGCATATGCTCAAGAGTGAGCCGGTGACCGAGTCGATTTCCGTCAACCTCAGCGTTGAAGCCTTACTGGAGAAAAGTTTTGTCAAATGGCTACGGGATGAGCTGCTTCAGACGCCGCGTACGGTACTCAATCGGTTGTCGTTTGAAATCCCCGAAGGGGGGTTGGTCAAACATCTTGATGCAATGCGCCCAGTCACCCGGATGTTGGTGGGACTCGGCTGTAAGCTGGTGGTCGATCAGGCCGGTCGTACCATTGTCAGTACTCACTACATCAAGGATATTCGCGCTGATTACATCAAATTGCACCGCAGCTTGGTGCGCGAAATAAACTTCCGTCAGGAAAATCAGCTATTCGTCAGGAGTATGTTGGGAGCCTGTGCAGATTCGGACGTTAAGGTTATTGCGGTGGGTGTTGAAAATGCCAGTGAGTGGCAGGTTCTCAAGCAACTAGGAGTCAATGGCGGTCAAGGTCGCTACTTTTCGCCTGAAATGTCAGCCGAACATGATCTTACCCAGGATAATAACTCACGGAAATTGTTTGGAAAAAACGCTGGATAGAGCAAAAAATCACTATTCATTATGAGATTTATCATTATAATGGTCAAAATATTGACACCTTATGGTCAAAATAGTTAAAGCCTTGCCATATCTCCTGATATAAGTCTGTTAAAGCCAAGTAGCCTGAAATGATAGTGAAGAAGTTATTTAGGAAGAAGACACATTCTCCTGTTGTAGGTATGGCATTGTTTGCCGACACCGTGGCCTTGGTGTATCAGGAAAATAAAGCATGGATCACCGATGAGCGGTCTGTGACCGGGCTTGTAGGGTGGCCTAATGCCATTAAATCTCTGATTGAACAGCACCAGCTCAAAGGCGCTAATATCCGTCTTGTCCTTGGCCATGGTTTATATCAAAGCATGCTGATAGACAAGCCAGAGCTACCGCGGGAAGAATACCCAACGGCCTTGCCGTTTTTGGTCAAAGAGCTGGTCAATGAATCGCCGATGGAGCTAGTGGCTGATGGTTTTGTTGCGCCGCTGAAAGATCGCCTGCAGGCTTTTTCTACCCAGAAAAAACAGATTGAGCCGCTGGAAAGAGCATGCCGGGAGGCCGGTTGTGAATTGATATCTGTTTCCGCTGAAGAGGTGGTATGGGGGCAGATAACGGCGTTTGAACGCAGCCAATTGGTGCTGCACCGTCGTGGTAAAACCAACCTGCAATTGTCTGCCTTCAAGCATCAGCTGTTGTGCTTCCAGCGCCAGCTGCGCGGTTTCAGCGTACCATTGTTGGCTGATGATGATAGCCCGCCATTGGAAAAGGGCTTACAGCTTGACGGCTTGGCACTGGAGCTGCAGCGCTCGCTCGACTTTCTCAGCGCCCAATTACGTGACGCTCCCATCACCCAGTTATTGATATCTTGCGATGATGATGATGACAGTGAACTGGCCCTAGCGCTGAGCCAGCGTCTCAATGTCAACGTTGAGCCTGTCACGCCTTCTCATCCGTCTTTGGCGAGCAATGCTGCCCGTGTTGCCTATTGTGCCGTCATTGAGCCAGAGCATGTGGGAATTAACTTTTACAGCGATGCCCTCAAACCGAAACTTGATCTGCTGACTTTGCCCAATATTGTCATGAGCTGGGTTGCGATCACCGCCATTTTGGCTGCATTGGCTGGCTGGTTCAGTTGGCAGAGCTACCAACAACAGCAGGAGCTGGCTTCAGAGCAGCAGCTCCTGCAACAGAAAACCGCCGAGGTCGAACGGGCCAAAGCCGCACTGACAAAGCATTTGCCAAGTCAGCTGAAAGTGGATGTTGCCAATGGGCTGGAACAGCACCTTGCCAATAAGCGGGCAGCGCTTGAGGCAATAGCCTTGCATGACAGCAGCTTGCAAGTCGGTTATGCCGGCATGATGCAGCAACTCTCGGCCGCGGCCAGTGGCGATATTTCAGTCCAGCACCTGCGGGTGAAAGGGCCGCAGCTTAACCTGGAAGGGTTGGCGCGAACGCCGGATGCGGTTCCCGCTTGGTTGCAGATGTTTAAGCAGTACCCATCGCTGTCGGATCGCCGCTTTAAATTGATGTCCTTGGGTCGAAACAAACAAAATATCGTGACCTTCAAGTTGCTGGCAGAGCGCAACCAGCCAGCAGCGCAGGCTGTTACGCCAGGAGTTGCCCAATGAGCCAGTGGCAGACGTTATGTGACAAATTTGAACTGCTGACCAAGCGCGAAAAATGGCTGATTGCCTTGTCGGGTTGGATAGCCCTGCTGTTTGTTGGCTTTGTGGTCATTATCGAACCGCAGGTCAAAGCCGTCGATGCCGCTAAGAGGCAGCTTCAGTCAGTGAAAAATGCCCTGATAACTAACACGAATCAGCTACTCGTGATGGAGCGCAAGCTTAAAGGCGATCCAGACGCCGACATTGATGAGCAAATCAGCGAACTGGAGCGACAGAATACCGATTTTGATGCCCTGCTGGATGGCCGGGTATCCAGCTTGGTTACCCCGGCAAAGATGTCGGCGTTGATGGAACAAGTGCTCCAGCATTCGCGCAAGCTCAAGTTGCTTTCACTTGAATCACTGCCGCCAGTCCAGCTGGTTGGTGGGGAAGATCAAGGCTACTTCATCCACCCGGTTAGGCTGACATTGCGCGGCCGCTATTTTGATTTGATCAGTTACCTTGAGCAACTAGAAGCGTTGCCTGTCCAGTATTACTGGCGCAGCATGGACTACCAAGTGGATAACTACCCTTGGGCAGATATCAAGTTGGAAGTCTACACACTCGGTATTAGCGAGGACTTTATTGGTGGTTAGATTAGTTATGGTGGCCGTGGCATGGTTGATGATGCCACTGGCACAGGCCGCGCAGGATCCTACTGCGCCATTGGGCTGGCAGGCACCAGTGGTCAAGGCTACCTCATCACGGGTGCGCCTCCCTCAATTGCAGGGCATATTTTGCGATCAGGATGGCCAGGCATGCTGGGCGATTCTTAACAGTGTGTCTGTCGGGACCGGCGGGCGGATCAGCGGTTATACCCTCAGCCAGGTGACGGATGACTTCGTTATCTTGCAGCGGGGTGGTCGACAATGGCGACTGGAAATGTTCGCCGATAACATAAAGTCAGAGTAAACAATAAGTGGTAAACATGCGTGGATTAATAATTGCCGTTGTCATGGCTTCCCTGACAGGATGCTCGACCAATATGGGACACCGTGATCCGGTGGAAGTCAAAGGTGCTCTGAATCAGGCCGCCAACGAAGCCAATAGTCGACCGTTGATGGATCTGCCGACGGCAGTCAGCAATGATTTGATGCCGGGTCTCGATGGGATGGACTATGCCAGCCAGTCGGTGCTTGAAAAGCGCTTTCGGGTCAATGCCCGCAATGTCGATGCCAAAGCCTTTTTCGGCAGCCTAGTCAAAGGCACGCCATTTAATATGGTGATCCACCCAGAGGTTCAGGGCCGTATTTCCCTGACCCTCCGTGACGTTACGCTTGATGAAGTGTTGTCTGTGGTTTCTGACATTTACGGTTATAACACCACCCGCAAGGGCAACATTATCCAAGTCTTCCCAGCAACTCTTCGCACCGAAGTGATCCCGGTTGATTACCTTCAGCTAAAGCGCCGCGGTGTGTCCCTGACATCACTGACAACCGGCTCCATTACCAATAGCGATTCCGGTAACTCTAGCAGTAACTCTGGCAATAACAGCAGCAATAATAGTAGTAACAACAGCTCAAGTACCACAACGGGCGGTACGACCATCGAAACGGTGTCGGAAAGTGATTTCTGGACGCAACTTGAAAAAGCTGTGCAAGCGATGATTGGTAGTGGCCAGGGGCGCAGTATTGTTGTTTCACCTCAGGCGAGTTTGATTTCGGTACGTGCTTACCCGAACGAGCTGCGTGAAGTGAAAGAATTCCTTGGTATTTCCCAGCAACGCCTCAAGCGTCAGGTGGTGTTAGAAGCCAAAATCATGGAAGTCACCCTGAGTGATGGCTATCAGCAAGGGATCAACTGGAGCAACATCACCAAGTCGATTGGCGGCACCGACATTATTTTTGGCCGTGGCGACATTTCTAACGGTAATATTCCGACCTTGCCGGGTGCAGACCCTATTGCCGCGTTACTGGGCGGCCAAACCAATATTACCATCTCTGACGGCAACTTCGATGCAGTACTGAGCTTCCTTGATACCCAAGGCGATCTGAATGTGCTGTCCAGCCCGAGAGTTACCGCTGCCAATAACCAGAAAGCCGTAATCAAAGTCGGTAGCGATCAGTATTTTGTCACCGACGTGTCGGGTGGTGAGGTCAACAGTGATGGTGGCACGGCCTCACCGGATATCGAATTAACCCCGTTCTTCTCCGGGATATCATTGGATGTCACCCCACAAATTGGTGATGAAGGCAGTGTATTACTGCACGTTCACCCTGCGGTTATCGATGTTGAAACTGAGGTTCGCGACATTGCCTTGGGTGATACCTTCGGTACTTATCAGCTACCTCTAGCAAAGAGCTCTATCCGAGAATCGGATTCGGTGATCCACGCCCGCTCTGGTGATGTTGTTGTGATTGGTGGTTTGATGAAATCAGCGACGACGGATCAAGTCTCTAAAGTGCCACTACTGGGTGATATCCCCATGTTGGGCCACCTGTTCCGTAACGTGAACAAGCTACAAACCAAAACAGAGCTGGTGATCTTGCTTAAGCCTACTGTTGTCGGCGAGCAGACCTGGCAGCAGGAAGTGGAACGCTCCCGCGCCTTGATCAACGAGTGGTTCCCCGAAGAGGGCTAAGCCATGTACCTCGAGCATTTCGGTATGGTGTCAGCGCCTTTTGGCCTGACACCCAACACACACTTTTTCCATGCCTTGCCTCCGCACTTGGAGGCTATCGACACCACCTTGGCCGCGCTGGGGATGGGCGAGGGGATCATCCAGGTTGCCGGCGAAGTGGGGACGGGTAAAACCTTGGTCTGTCGGATGCTGATCAATCAGCTGCCTGAACATTTTGAGTTGGCTTACTTGCCGACACCGGCAGAGAGTGGCACCGCGCTACGAATTGCGCTGTCTCGTGAGTTGGGGCTGGAAGGCGAAGGCGATAACAGCTTACTGGCCGACAGGTTGCAGCAAGCGCTGGTAGCGCGAAAAGCGGCAGGCAAAGCCGTAGTGGTGTTAATTGATGAAGCACAGGCGCTGCCGGATGATGCCCTGGAGGCGATTCGCCTGCTGGGTAATTTGGAAACCGAGCAAGAAAAGTTGCTGCACATTGTACTGTTGGGTCAGCCTGAGCTCGATAATCAACTTGCTAGGCATGAGCTGCGCCAGTTCCGTCAGCGAATCACATTCCGCAGTGAATTAAGGTCGTTGAATTTAGCCGAAACACTCGCTTATATCGAGCACCGCTTACACACCGCAGGTATCGAACGCGAGTTGTTTGCCTTGCCACAGGGCAAGGCGGTTTGGCAAGCCAGTGGCGGTATTCCGCGGCTGATTAATCAGCTGTGTCACAAGGCCTTGATTGCCGCATACAGCGAAAACAAATTGATGGTTGAGCGCAACGAGGTACTCGTGGCGATCCGCGATACCTTAGATGCGCGCCAACCGAAATGGACATACCCGGTATTATGGGGATGGCAATAACCGATGAGTGAACTGAATAAAAAGCTGAGTGCGTTAAGTCGCCAGCAGGGGCAAGGTCAAGAATCGGCTATCTCGCGCAGTGAGATAAAGCCAGCAACGATTAAGCCCGTAAAGCAAACAAACCTAACACCTTGGGCAACATTTGGCGTACTGAGCTTGGGTATCGTGATAGGTATTGGCGGCTGGCAGTTGTGGACAAGTAATGATCCCGTTGGTGAGGTCGTAATGGCGGTCAATCCGGTTGCGCCGGTGGAAGCGGCTCCCGCTGCATTAGTGGCAGAGGTCCCCGTTGTTGCAGAAAAGCCTGCGGCGCAGCCTGATCTAGCGCAGGTTGAATCGACATCCACTGTCGAAGCAGTGCCTAAGGCCGCCGCCAAACCAGCTCCGGCTCAACCTCCTAAAGAGGCCCCCGTCCCTGTAGTAAAGACTAAAGCACTAAAAGCTGAAGTATCCAAGACTGTTTCACCTAAACCTGTTGCGTCTAAATCCGAAACGCCTAAACCCAAAGCACCTAAACCCAAAGCGCCTGAACCTGTTGTGACTCAACCAGTCACGGGAAAACCTGCAATGCCAGAGCCCGCAGTGTCATCAAGTGCTGACGGTGAAACCCATCAAATCGACGGCGTAGATATGATGGACGGCGATGAAAGCTTGATGATTGAAACCGTCGAGCTCGATGCCGGCCAGTTGGCCCAGATTGAATACAGCAAAGCAGAAAAAGCCCTCAAGCAAGGGGATAGCCGCAAGGCCATTGGTTACCTGGAATCTGCGATCAAATACCAGCCTGAATGGATAACGGCACGCCAGAAGTTGGCGGCGCTGCATTACGGTAGGGGGGATACTCGCCGTGCGATAGCGACACTGCAAAAAGGGTTGTCCTTGGATGCTAACCAAGCGGATTTACGTTTAACCATGGCCAAGTTGCTGGTCAATGAATCGCAGCAGCAGGCAGCTCTGAATGTACTGAGCCAGTTACCAAGCAACACTCATAGCGGCTATTTGGCGATGCGCGGAGCATTGGCCCAGCAACTTAACCAGAATGAGCTGGCACTGAGCAGTTATCAGAGCCTAGTCAAAGCCGAGCCTTATGATGGCCGCTGGTGGCTGGGGCTCGGGGTCGCGCTTGAGCGTGGGCAAGATCGGGATCAAGCCGAGGAAGCTTATCAACAAGCATTGCGTATGGGGCAGATCTCCGATGAGACGCAACAGTTCATTCGTCAACGTCTGGCCGTACTGGCCAGTATGAAGGGGTAACCATGGCACTTCGATTACGTAAACGCCTTGGCGATCTGCTGATAGAAGAAGGCATTGTCTCTCCTGACATGCTTGATCAGGCGCTGGACAACCAGCAGTCTACCGGCCGCAAGCTGGGTGACACCCTGATCAGCCTAGGCTTTCTGAGTGAACAGCAGATGCTGCAGTTCCTTTCTCGTCAGCTGGATATTCCGCTGGTCGACTTGAATCGTTTGACCGTTGATACCAATGCGGTCGCTTTGCTGGCCGAAGTCCATGCCCGCCGTTTGCGAGCACTGGTGCTCAGTGAGCAGGACGGTATGGTTCGGGTTGCCATGAGTGATCCGGCTGATTTGGCTGCGCAGGAAGCGGTGTATGATCAGCTGGGACAGTATCGCATCGAGTTGGTAATTGCCTCTGAGCGCCAGTTAATCACCTCTTTTGACCGCTATTACCGCCGCACCCAAGAAATAGTTTCTTTTGCCGAGCAACTGCAGGCTGAACACCAGCATCACTCAGACTACTCCTTTGGTCTGGACAATAACGACAATGATGAAGTCACTGTTGTAAAGCTGATCAACTCACTGTTTGAAGATGCAATTCAGGTCGGCGCTTCGGATATCCATATCGAACCTGACAGCGATGTACTGCGGATCCGCCAGCGTATTGATGGCGTGCTGCACGAAACCCTACTTAAAGAGTCCGGTGTTGCATCGGCTTTGGTATTGCGCTTGAAATTGATGGCGAGCTTGGATATTTCCGAAAAGCGCTTGCCACAAGATGGCCGCTTTAACCTGTCGGTGCGCGGTCAGTCGGTCGACGTGCGTCTTTCGACCATGCCGGTTCAGCACGGCGAATCGGTTGTGATGCGTTTGCTCAATCAGTCGGCAGGGATCCTCAGCCTCGAGCAAGTCGGCATGCCCGATGACATCTTGCAGCGCTTACGCCGCCAGTTGCGCCGGCCGCACGGTATGATTTTGGTTACCGGACCGACCGGTTCGGGTAAAACCACCACCTTATATGGCGCACTGAGCGAGCTCAACCAGCCGGGTAAGAAGCTGATCACCGCCGAAGATCCGGTGGAATACCGCTTGCCACGTGTCAATCAGGTTCAAGTTAACAGCAAGATTGGCCTGAGTTTCTCGTCGATTCTGCGTACTTTCCTGCGCCAGGATCCCGATATTATTCTCGTCGGTGAGATGCGTGATCAGGAAACGGTGGAAATTGGCCTGCGTTCAGCCCTAACCGGCCACTTGGTGCTTTCAACCCTGCACACCAATGATGCCATAGACAGTGCCTTGCGGATGATCGATATGGAAGCACCGGGTTATCTGGTTGCCAGTGCGGTGCGGGCAGTATTGGCCCAGCGTCTGGTAAGGCGGGTCTGTAAAGATTGCGCGACCGAGCATGATCTTGAACCGGCCAAGCAGCAGTGGTTGATGGCAAGGTTTCCGCATTTGGGGGACGCTAGATTCCTTAAAGGACGTGGCTGTCAGACTTGTAACTTTACCGGTTATCGTGGCCGTATTGGTGTGTTCGAATTATTGGAAATGCGCCCGGATATGATGGATGCACTTCGCGGCGGAGATGCTGTGCTGTTTAGCCAGATAGCCCGTCAGTCAACGGGCTATAAACCGCTTATTGAGTCAGCCATGGAGTTGGCGCAGCAAGGCGTCACCAGCTTGGATGAAGTGCTGGTGCTCGGTGAAGGCGACGAACACAATAGTTTCATGTTGTAACGGTTAGCAGGAAAAAAGCATGGCAGTATTTAATTACCGCGGCCGCAGTGCCCAAGGTGGCATCAAGCGTGGGCAGCTCGATGCCGCGTCGCAAGATGCCGCCGCAGACATCCTGATGCGCCAGGGTATTATTCCGCTGGAAATTCGCGAAGGCAAAGCCAAATCGTCAGGCCTTGATTTTAACCGTTTGTTTAAAAGCCGGATCCCGCTCGAGGTCTTGGTGATCTTTTGCCGCCAATTATACAGTCTGACCAAAGCCGGTGTGCCTTTGCTCCGTGCGGTACGAGGTTTGGGTCAGAGTGCTAGTCATCCTTTGATGCGCGAAACCTTGGATGCAGTCGTCGTCGAGTTGACTAACGGTAAGTCGTTGTCTGCGTCGATGAAAGCCCACCCAAGAGTGTTCTCCGAACTGTTTGTATCGATGATCAGTGTCGGTGAAAACACCGGTCGGTTGGACGAGACCTTGCTGCAGTTGGCGCAGTATTTCGAGCAGGAAATGGAAACCCGTCGCCGGATCAAATCGGCGATGCGTTACCCGACTTTCGTGCTTATCGCGATCACCCTAGCGATGTCGGTACTGAACATCAAAGTGATCCCGCAGTTTGCTTCTATGTTTAGCCGTTTCGGGGTTGAGCTGCCGTTGCCGACCCGGATCCTGATTGCAACCTCGAACGTCTTTGTTCATTACTGGCCCTTGATGATCGGTGCTGTTGTCGTAAGTTGGATTGGTCTTAAGGCGTGGCGTCAAACCCCTGCTGGCGGGGAAAAGTGGGATAAACTGCGGTTAAAAGTGCCAATTGTGGGCGATATCATCAATCGCGCTCAGCTATCGCGTTTTTCCCGGACTTTCTCACTAATGATACGCGCTGGTGTACCGCTCAATCAGGCGATTCAGATGTCGGCAGAATCGCTGGGTAACAACTACCTAGAAAACCGCCTGATAGAGATGAAAAACGGTATCGAAAGCGGTAGCAGTATTACTGCTATGGCTCGTCAGTCTGGGGTGTTTACCCCTTTGGTACTGCAGATGATCGCGGTTGGTGAAGAGACCGGTCAAGTTGATGAGCTGTTGCTTGAGGTGTCGGACTTCTACGATCGAGAGGTCGATTACGATCTCAAAACACTGACTGCACGTATAGAACCTATCTTACTGTTTATCGTTGCTATTATGGTGCTGGTACTGGCGCTGGGGATCTTCCTGCCAATGTGGAGTTTGCTCGATGTTGCACGCGGTGGCTAACCCTAAGTTCTCCAGCCATGTGCGTTGGTTTCTTTGGGGCGGTGTCATTTTCTTGATGATCTGGGTATTGCTTGTGGAGTGGCATAAGGTCCATGAAGAGGCTGAACGTACCAAGGTCAAATTGTTGGCGCAAACCATGAGCCGAAGTGCATCAACATTACGCCAGCAATGGGAGCTGGAAAATAAACCTAGCCACTCGCAAACCAATGGCATTGAATATTCATTTACCCGATATGGTTGGCCGATAATTATCCGAAACGAGCATATTGATTGCGTTGAAATGTGGAATTTATTGTCATCGCAACAAACACCGGTCAATTATATAAACCTTGTTGATAAAAGAAATGTGATATCAGAGCGTTATAATTCATGTTATTTCCAAATTACTGACGGAAAATGGCTAGCATTATTTTATGAAAATGAGACAATACACACCAACAGTTTTTTGACGCTTCCCGAGTGGTGGTGACGTCGATTTGACAAAAAAACAAAAAAAGGGTGAGTAAAGATGAAAAAACAAGCCGGTTTTTCGTTGGTGGAATTGGTGATCGTCATTATCGTGGTTGGCCTGCTGGCAGTTGCCGCCCTACCGCGATTCCTGAACGTCACGGATGAAGCTAAAAAAGCATCGATCGAAGGTGTTGCAGGTGGTTATGCAACAGCGGTTCTGTCTGCTCGTGCGCAGTGGGAAGCTTACGGTCGGCCTCAAGAAAATAATAAAAATGTCGTGAACTATGATGGTACTCAGTTTTTCCTGAGTAATGGTAATACAGATGGCAGCATCAGTGACGGTTACCCTTTATATGTTGAAGAAAGTAATCGTAGTGCAACCAACGTTAACTCAGCAGATTGTTTAGCACTGATTAATAACTTGATGCAGAATCCCCCTGCTGCGACAACAAGCACAACAGAAGCCAAAAGTGGCAATAACCTCTTCTTTGTACGCGCACAAACCGTTGATAGCCAGCGTTTCTGTGAGTACTACCAACTTGCCTCGTCTGATACCAGCGGCAACGGTGACTTTGATGTGAATAACAGTGGTCACTATTTCTCATACCTGCCAGCGAAAGGCCAGGTAAAAGTAACATTAAAATAATCTGGAGTAGTATATGAAACGTCAAGGCGGTTTTACGCTAATAGAAATGGTTGTGGTGATCGTAATTCTGGGCATTCTAGCTGTAACAGCGGCGCCTCGTTTTTTGAACCTGCAAGGTGATGCTCGCGCGTCGACACTAGACGGTCTAAAAGGAGCAGTTAATGGCGCGGCAGGTATTGTGTACGGCAAAGCTGCTGTTGAGGGTAAAGAGCAAGTTGATGGTAGCTCTGAAAAAGTGACGGTTGACGGTGATGTTACCGTGAGCTTTGGTTATCCAACGGCTGAAGCAACAGGTATTATTGCTGCTTTGAAGTTAGATATTATTAATGAGTGGCAGGTTGCTTACGATACTACAGCAGATCAAGCTCGTGAGGCGGTATTTACACTTAAAGCATTATCTTTGCCAACTGGGGCTGGTTTAGATAATGACTTTAAGAAAATCTCTGCAACTAAGTGCTTTGTTAAATATACAGAAGCATCAGTGAAAGGTGGTGAGCCATCTTTGGATGTTGATAACGAAAACTGTTAATCATTCTTAGCGCTCCGAGGAGCGCTATTTATTCAGGGTGATAGTTCCGATTATTGCCCTGAATAAATAGAGATCAACAATAACCTCCCGGGTGATTAATGCCCCGACATTACGGAAAAACCTACGCCAAAAGCGCCGGCTTTACGCTCCTCGAACTTATCATTGTTATCGTGCTGGTCGGCATTATCAGTGTGACGGCCGCTTCGCGTCTGTTTGGCCGCAGTGGTTTTGATGCGGTGCTGGCCCGTGACCAAGCGATTTCCCTCGCCCGTCAAATTCAACTGGTGGGAATGAACAGCCCGGTAAATCCGGCTAATCCAAATAGCTGCCTTGCTCTTCACATAAGTACCACAGAGTTTGGATCAGAAAACTGCGCGAGCAATAGCCACTCTACTCGTAAGCTGACTTTTGATCACGATATGGTTAAGTTTGCTTTGTTTGATGGGGTAAACCCACAGCGCTCCGCTGCCATTTACTTTGATATGCTCGGTCGCCCTTCGGTGGTTAATAATCAGCAATTGCAGCGCATTTGCACAGTATCAAATTGTCAGATGACGATGACTTCACGCAATGGCGAGCAAGCCAGTTTGTGTATCAATAGCGAGGGGTTTATTAATGATTGTACCCTCTAAGCCTCGCTTTTCTCGCCTATCTCGTTTGCCAAATTCGCCTCGTCAGCAGGGCGGTTTTACCTTGATTGAAGGCATCATCACCATAGTGATCCTCGGCATTGCCATGGTGACCCTGACCAGTTTTTTGTTCCCGCAGGTTGAACGATCTGCCGCGCCTTATTACCAAGCCCGTACCGCGGCGATCGGCAATGCCTTTCTCAATGAAATTCTCTCGCGCAAGTTCGATGAAAATACAGACCCGTTCGGCGATAGCGTGGTGCGTTGTGGTGAAACCCATGAGGGAATCGCCTATACCTGCAGTGAGCCAAATGAGCAAGGTGTCTGGCCGATAGATAAAGCGAGTGAGTACTTCGACTACGTGGTGCCGGGCAGCTCACTGCCTGCAGGGAAAGGGTTGGTCGTGGCGATTGCCAATGATGTCGATGATTTTCATGGTTGCTGGGGCGATTTATCGCTTTGTTATGACCGTTACAGTGATAGCCAGTTTCCTTGGCGCGGAGCGATAGAAAACCTCACTGGTGAGGAGGTGGCTGAAGCGGGCACTTACCGTAATATGACAGTGAAGGTCGATATCCGCTATGACAATCGCTTCAACACGGCGGATTCGCAAAACTCGACTTATCCCCATCAGCACAAGCGAATTGTGGTCGAAGTCGATACCGGTCGTTACGGCAAGTTTGATTTTGTTGCCTACCGGAGTAACTACTGATGCTGACTACGAAACCATTTTCGATGAGAAAAAGCCAAGGTTTCACGCTGATGGAGATGGTTATTGCTTTGGTGATCCTCGGTATTATCTCTTTGGCTATAGGCAGTTACCTTCAGTTTGGCGCAGAGGGTTATGTCAGTACGGTTAGCCGTGACCGTGTCCAGTCTCAGGCCCGTTTTGCCCTCGAAAAAATGACTCGTGAGATTCGTCATGCCGCTCCCAATAGCCTTGCATCAACGGGAAGCTGTATCAGCTTTTATCCTATTTATTACGCAGGTTTTACCCTTGGCAATACTCGAACAATGAGTGTTGAGTTAGTGCCGATTATCGGTACGGCTGAGCAGTGGCAGACAATATCCAGCAGTGACAAATTGGCACTGGCAGCGGGGTTGGGTAATTCAGCCGAGTATGCCGAGCAACCTTTTAAAATCAACCGTGTAGATGCTGGGCCGGATGGCAATGGGACGGTGTTAGTGAATGTCACTGCACCGCTTGAGAACCGCTCTCCGGCTAATCGTGCTTACGCCTACGGCTTGCCGGTATCATTCTGCTTGGAGGCCAATGTGCTAAGGCGTAAGTTTGGAAACAGCAGCGTAGTGATAGCCGAGCAGGTTTCTGGCTTTGATGTCGCCGTGAATGGCAAGGGGTTGGAAAACAACAGCATGGTTCACATTAACTTGGCATTCCAAGATGGCCGGACAGGTGAACGCTTTAGCTACGAACATACAGTGCAGGTGATCAATGTTCTATAGCAGGCAGCGCGGCAGCGCGTTAGTGGTATCGCTATTTATTATTACCGTGATGGGGGCCTTTGCCGCTGCGATGATCCGTATTGATTGGTCCGGGCAGGATACTACTGCCCGCGAAGTGTTCGCGACCCGAGCTTGGTATGCCGCCCACTCAGGCAACGACATTGTCTTGAGCAAATTGTTCCCGCTCGGGAAAACGGTATCAGAACCTTTGGCCTGTGAGCAAACTTACGATTTCAATAAAGACGCCGAGTTGTTTTCGTGCCAGAAATTACAGGTTATCTGTAAAACCTATAGCTACAAAGAAAATGGCCAGCCAGCCAATAAATATCAATTAGAAAGCACGGCAACTTGCGGCAGTGGGCAGTTTTCAACGACCCGTACCCAAGAAGTGTGGGCGAAGGACTTGGAGATTGCATTACCATGAGGGCCATTAAACTCTGTCTTTGGTTATTGATGCTGGTAATCGCTCTTCCGGCTTCAGCGTTGGAATTCCGTTTTGGTGAGTACCAGTTATCAGATCAGGGAATTGCTGATTGTATCGGTATTGGGGCAGCAAAAAGCTGTGAAATTAAATTTGATCAGCCTTTTAGCACTAAACCTCTGGTGTTTCTGATGCCCACGATCGAAGAGGGAGATGGCCGGGATGCACCTTCTACCTTGCGCCTTATCAATGTAACTAAAACCGGTGCTACGTTCCGGCAATATATTGCTCCGATGAGAAGTGGGATCGAGCTCAAGTCAGTTGGAAATATATGCTCTCCCAACACGAAGAGTAACTACTGTTTGGAAACGGTACCGATGGATAAAGTGCGATATTTTGCCATTGAGCCCGGAACGCTGAATTTTGGTGATAAGGGGCGGATACAAGCTGGCACTGTTGAGATCAGTCGGTACTTGGTGGGAGGCAATGGCGTCAACAACAATAACCTACAGGATGTATCATCACCGGTAAATTATAATGCCGCGTTTAATAATCCAGGGGTACTGCTTAGTCTGCAAGGAAATGGCCAGACTGACATAGGTTCTCAGCAGCGTTGGGTTACGCCTGTGGTGACTGCAGTACAGCAAGACTTGAACAGGGTTTTTGTTGCTTTGGATCGCTCTGAGCTGGCGAGTGGCGGTCATTATGGTGGTGAAGCGCAAGAGGTGGCATATATCGTCGCTGAGGGGCAAGGGAGTCATAAAGGCTTGCAGTTTGCGATGGGGGCGGGGGCAACCCTGAATACCTTGGTTAACGGCTTGAAGCAGTTCGATCAAGTGACTGAACCTACGCTACGCCAATGTGCTGCAACGACATCGGTACCATCTGGTTTTTCCAGTGAGCCTTTTATTATCGCCTCGAAAAATTCACGCAAAGGCAACAATGGTGGCTGGATCCGTTTATGTCGACTGGGGCCGTCTGGGAGTGACGGTTATAACGTAAGTTTTGTAAATGATGAAGATCTAAACGAAGGGAAACTTAACAGCGTTGAGCGTAAGCATCTTAGCGAGGACATTGGTTATATGGCTTTCCAGCGTAAGGCGAGCGAAGCAACGTGTGAAGTATTCCCTGGACCTGCTCAGACTTGGACTGATCGCAGTAATTATCAAGCCAAACTCCATCATTTGGCTTTGATTAATGGTACTTACCAAGAGAATGGTGGGCATTACCTGTGGTTTAACACGACATCGAATGGCACGTCTACCGCTTGTGATGGTCAAGCATGTCTCTACCCTACCAATGCACAGCCTGATAAGTGGGCCACAGAGGTTGAACTCGGCGACTTCGTGGTTACGGATCAGAACGCGCCTGATTATGGTCAAGATAATACTCTTGAAGAGTACGGCACATTTTATATGGGGAATGCCACCGATAAGGTTGAAGAGCTTCGCAATGGGGCTGGTGAGCGTATTCGTTTATTGGAACTAAATAATGGGGCGGCCTTGCATTTATATGAAGGCACTTATTGGTTTGAAGAGATACGGATTAATTCGGCAAGTCATATTGTTACTCACGGTAATGTCATTGTTCATACTAAGAATTTGAATCTAGCTGATTTCTCTACAATGGGCCCGCAAAGTGGTGAGCCGGATTCGTTACAACTATATGCTCATGAAGGCAAAAACATTGAGGATACCAATGTTTATTTGAGTAAAGGTAGCTCTATAACAGGCTTGGTCTATTCACAATCTGAAGTAACCTTGGCTGGTGGAGATTGTAAAAGTGATAATGATTGTGAGGTTACATCAATTACCGGCGCGGTGACGGCGGCCCGGTTGGAGATGAATAGCAGTAAGTATATCCCGACGGCAGTGATCAACGGCAACAGCTCTTGTTTTGACACCACGCCAGACTTCACTTTGGACATAACCCCTGATTGGCAACAGAACATGTTGTGTGAGAGCCAGGAGGTGTTGTTCAGCCTAGCGCCTGACGATGCTGGCGGGGATACCTTTGACGGTGGTATCACGGTCAGTATTACGGCTAAGTCTGGACAGTCGGCTTCTGGGGTTTGGTCGACCTCGGCGCTGGAAGGGAGTAATTACGGCCAGCCTTTTCAAGATGGGGTACCTTTTACGGTGCCGGTGAGTGCGCTTGATAACAACCAAAAACAGCTGTGGTTCAAGAGTGACTATCTCGGTGAACTAGAGTTAACGGCAACCATTGACGGTCTCAGCGGTAATCCTCCGGTTGGTCGGTATCAGTTTTTACCAGGGGGCTTTGTTATCACACCTAACCCCTTGCGGCTAGTCGCCGGAAGGCCTGCGGAAATCACAGTGAAGGCGATGGCCTGTGATACCGGTGATTCTGTTATCAGTGAATATTCTGGAAACAAAACGCTGGACATCAAAACAAAATACGACAAGCCTGCAACGAGCAATAGCCGTAACGATAAAGTTGTGCTGCAAAATACCGCGGGTACAGACATTAAAACTTGGCAAGGCTCGCAGGGCCAATTCGCCTTTGTTGATGGTGTCGCCAGTGGTATCCCTGTCAAATACGACGATGCCGGTGAGATGACGCTGACTTTATCTGATCCTAAGTGTACTAAGGACAGCTGTGATTTGGCTTCTATCGGTGGCGAGTCTTCGCAGATCAAGCAGTTGCCAACAGGTTGGCAGGGATTAACTGGGTCGGTATTGGTTCAAAGTCGCCCTTACACATTTGCTTTGTGTAATGCTGGTGCTCACGCTGTTGAGCTGGCAACCGGAACGGCATACAACGGTGACGCATTCATTTCCGCGGGCGAAGTATTCCAGACCAAGGTTAAACCCGTGATTTGGTTTGAGAGCGATAATGCTAACAATGATATCGATGACAGTGGCAATGCTACCGCAATGGTGGATAGTCGCAATCTATGCCAAAGGGCTATCACACCGAACTTCTACGCCAGTGATGCACCGAAAGCGACAGTGGCACTTTCCATCCCTTCAGGGGAAGGGATCAAACCGCATTCGCCAACTGAAGATGGGGCGATTAGCGGTAACTTGAGCAGTACACCATTGAGCAATGAGGCCGTACAAAGCAATGACTTTTCCGCCAGCTGGGATGAAGTAGGCAGCATTCAATTGCAGGCCTCGACTTTGGGTGATTATTTGGGAATGACTATGAATATGGGCTATCGTCCGGTTGGTCGCTTCTACCCTGATTCTTTTACTATTGTCTCTGTTGAAAGTGGTAAAAAATACCCTGACAGCCAATCATTTGTTTATATGAACCAGCCGTTTACTGCTCAATTCAAGGTCGAAGCACAGAATGCTGCAGGGGAGCCAACCCAAAACTACGGACACTTTGCGCCTCCAAAGCAGGTCGCCATTGAGATTGCTGCGATAGATACCAATGTCGAACGTGGAAAGGTCAATGATTTAGGTGGGCGAATTGATTGGGGAGGGCTACCTAGCAGTTGGAATAAAAACTGGAATAATGCACACATTACGGTGGATTGGTTTACCCTGGCCTTTAAGCGGGATGTCAAAAGTGCCGCTTCACAAGATAAGGCCGTCACCACTGAGCCTGACGGCCCCTATGATGTTGCGTTGGGTATTATGCGGGAGAGTATGGGCGTCAATGAGGCAAATTCTATTGGCTACCCGGGTATTGAAGTGGATCACGAGCTGTTCCCGTGCGATCTGAGTAAGGATGGTTGCACTGATGCTGACTCTAGGGGGGTAATGGAATTTGCAACGTTTAATACTCGCTATGGCCGTATGGCACTAGATGGTGCCTCCGGCCGCTTCGACAGTGAATTGTCGATCCCACTTCGGGTTGAGTATTGGGACAGTCCTTTGACAGATTGGGTGAGGAACACCCAAGACAGCCGTGCTGCCTTTAATGGCCAGCTAGCGTGCAAACAAATTATTTCCCAATCTGACACTGCCGTGACAAGCGCCTCGTACACTCAAGGCTCTGGACATGTAGAGTCAGGGGATATCCGCTCCGGCGAGTTTGTTGCGGTGCCAACAAACGCAAAGGATGACGACGGTAATCCATTGATTTACCGTGAGCAGGTACGTTTTTGGCAGAAAGTGATTAGCGATAAGCCTAAAGCGATAGATAATGAACCTGAAATCCGTTGTGAAGGCGGACCTTCCAGTGACCATAGCAATTATCAGCCATGGTTGACGTTCGACTGGCGTGGTAAAGGTGATGAGAGCCCGCACTCGACAGTGACCTTTGGTGCCTTCCGAGGTAACGACCGCGTGCTCTACCGCGGTGAAAAAGGCATTAATACAATGCTCGATTAAATAAAATGCCGATCTGTGGCAGGTTTGACAAAGCTTACCTTGTCTCGATCAGCCCCCCTTGATACATTTAGCGCAATTTAACGAATTTGTGAGCTTGCAGGATTAGCCGAAGACTATGTTTAAAAAACTTCGTGGCATGTTTTCTAATGACCTGTCTATTGACTTGGGTACAGCCAATACCCTTATTTACGTCAAAGGACAGGGCATCGTACTGGATGAACCATCAGTAGTAGCGATCCGTCAGGATCGTGCCGGAGCAACAAAGAGTGTGGCCGCAGTCGGTCACGACGCCAAGCAGATGCTGGGGCGTACTCCGGGCAATATCGCGGCAATCCGTCCGATGAAAGACGGTGTTATCGCGGACTTTTATGTTACTGAGAAAATGCTTCAGCATTTTATCAAGCAGGTGCATGACAACAGCCTGCTGCGTCCAAGCCCACGAGTTCTAGTTGCGGTTCCTTGTGGCTCTACTCAGGTTGAACGCCGTGCTATCCGTGAATCTGCCCAAGGTGCAGGTGCCCGTGAGGTATATTTGATCGATGAACCAATGGCGGCGGCGATCGGTGCTGGCATGCCAGTATCAGAAGCAACCGGTTCAATGGTGATCGATATCGGTGGTGGTACGACAGAAGTCGCAGTGATCTCGCTAAACGGTGTGGTTTACTCATCGTCTGTGCGTATCGGTGGTGACCGTTTCGATGAAGCGGTTATCAACTATGTACGCCGTAACTACGGCAGCCTGATCGGTGAAGCAACCGCTGAACGTATCAAGCACGAAATCGGCTCGGCTTACCCGGGTGACGAAGTGCGTGAAATTGAAGTTCGCGGCCGTAACCTAGCCGAAGGTGTACCACGCAGCTTTACCCTGAATTCCAACGAAATTCTAGAAGCGCTGCAAGAGCCGCTAACAGGTATCGTATCTGCCGTTATGGTTGCACTAGAGCAGTGTCCACCAGAACTAGCGTCGGATATCTCTGAGCGCGGTATGGTACTGACTGGTGGTGGTGCGCTGTTGCGTGACCTTGACCGTCTATTGACCGAAGAAACCGGTATTCCAGTGGTAGTGGCAGACGAGCCGCTAACGTGTGTTGCCCGTGGCGGCGGCAAGGCCCTGGAAATGATCGACATGCACGGTGGCGATCTATTCAGCGAAGAATAATGCCCGCCCGGGCATATCGACAAACAGGTTATAGTGTTACATGAAACCTATCTTTGGCAGGGGGCCTTCCCTGCAACTGCGCCTGTTTCTTGCCATTTTACTGTCGGTTGGCCTTATGCTAGCCGACAGTCGTCTTGACGCCTTTGCCAACGTCCGTTACCTACTCAATTCAGCTATCTCTCCATTGCAATATGCGGCCAATTTGCCGCGTGATTTGCTCGGTGGTGTATCCGGACAGTTCAGCTCGCACCGGCGTCTGCTGGCAGAAAACAAAGCTTTGCAACGTGATCTGCTGGTTCAGCAGAGTGACGTATTGCTGCTCGAGCAGCTAAAACAAGAAAACCAGCGCCTGCGTGAGCTACTAGGCTCGCCGTTTGTTCGCGATGAGAAAAAGCTAATCGCCGAGGTAATGGCTGTTGATTCAGATCCCTACAGTCATCAGGTGATGATCGATAAGGGACGGGTAGACGGTGTCTACGAAGGCCAACCAGTGATCAACGAGAAGGGGATTGTCGGCCAGGTTTCGTATGTGGGCGCCCACAACAGTCGGGTCTTGTTGCTGATTGACCCAACTCATGCGATCCCGGTTCAGGTGGTCCGCAATGATATTCGGGTCATTGCTTCTGGCAGTGGCCAGATAGATCAGATCCAGCTGGAGCACGTGCCAAGCAGTACCGACATCGAAGTGGGTGACTTGCTGGTGAGTTCTGGTTTGGGTGGCCGTTACCCAGAAGGGTATCCGGTTGGCAACGTGACTGAGTTTTCGTTTGATAACAAACGTCCGTTTGCTCAGATAAAGGCGAAGCCAACCGTACAGTTTGATCGTCTGCGTTATCTGCTGTTGGTATGGCCAACTCCGCGTGAAACCTTGACTGAAGGAGAGTTCAATAGTGGCGAATAGTCGCGCTAACGGCCGAATGTGGATTTGGCTGTCGTTTTTAATTGCGCTGATTTTGCAAGCTGCTCCTTGGCCAGGAGAGCTGGAGCCTTTCCGTCCCTCCTGGGTAGTGCTGGTTGCCTTTTACTGGGTGTTGGCGTTGCCGCACCGGGTGAACGTCGGGACGGCATTACTGCTGGGCTTGCTGTGGGACTTGATGCTCGGCTCGACGTTAGGGGTACGTGGCTTGATGATGTCAGTACTGTGCTACATCGTCGCACTTAACTTCCAGGTATTGCGTAACCTCTCATTATGGCAGCAGGCCCTGCTGGTTGCCTTACTGACACTCGGTGGTAAGTTGGTCGAATTCTGGGCCGAATACTTAGTATCGGTGATCACTTTTGACCCTGAAAGACTGTGGGCTGTGTTACTTAACTTCTTGTTATGGCCATGGTTATTTCTGCTGCTGCGACGGATGCGACGTAAGCTCTCAATTCGTTAAATTAGTCTCCCAATGGGATCCGTTCAGTGCTAGGGTGTAAACAGACACATCGAACGAGCTTGAGTGGATCGCATTGATTTATCACACAAAACCAAATGAATGATATCATGTCGACACCGCAATTATATTTGGCCTCGGGCTCTCCGCGCCGTAAAGAACTCCTGACCCAGCTCGGCTACCAGTTTGAGCGGGTCGTGGTAGATGTTGAAGAGCTGCACCAGGCTGGCGAATCGCCAGCAGATTATGTCCAGCGGTTGTCGGTAGACAAGGCGCTGGCTGGGGTTGCGGTGGTCGATGGTAGGGCGCCGGTATTGGGGGCTGATACTATTGTGGTCGCGGGCGAGCGTATTTTGGAAAAACCCAAGGACTTTGACGACGCCCAGCAGATGCTGCGCCTGTTGTCAGGTCAGCGCCATCAGGTGATGACGGCAGTGACCGTGGCCAGTGATGAGCGTCGAGAAACGCGCTTGGTCGTTACCGACGTGTGGTTCAAGACACTGTCAGAAAAAGAAATCGAAGACTACTGGCACAGTGGTGAGCCGCAGGACAAAGCAGGAAGCTATGGCATTCAGGGGATCGGCGGTAAGTTCGTCGAACGTATCGATGGCAGTTATTACGCTGTGGTGGGGTTACCTTTGGTGGAAACCGACATCATGGTTCAAGACTTTTTAGGTTTATCAAATTAGAGGCAACCATGAGCACAGAGCTGCTAATTAACGTGACCCCGAGTGAAACTCGTGTCGCCATGATCGAGGCAGGGAGCCTTCAGGAAGTCCATATCGAACGCGAATCCAAGCGCGGGATTGTTGGCAATATCTATAAAGGGCGCGTCAGCCGGGTGTTACCGGGGATGCAGGCTGCCTTTGTTGATATTGGCCTTGAAAAAGCAGCGTTCCTGCATGCGTCAGATATTGTTCCGCACACCGAGTGTGTGGCAGAAAACGAAAAGCAACAGTTTCAGGTTCGCGATATTTCAGAGTTGGTTCGCCAGGGCCAAGACCTGGTGGTGCAGGTGGTTAAAGATCCGCTAGGTACCAAAGGTGCGCGTCTGACAACCGATGTGACGCTACCCTCTCGCTACTTGGTGTTTATGCCTGGGGCAAGCCATGTCGGTGTGTCGCAGCGCATTGAAAGTGAGGTTGAGCGCGAGCGCCTGAAAGCGGTAGTCAATGAGTACTGCGATGATCTGGGTGGCTTTATTATTCGTACCGCTGCCGAAGGGGCGACCGATGAGGAGATGGCACAAGATGCCGCCTTCCTCAAGCACCTGTGGCGTAAAGTCCTTGAGCGTCGTGCGAAATATAAACCAAAATCCATGCTATACGGTGAACTGGGGCTGGCACAGCGTATTTTGCGCGATTTTGTTGGTACCGAGCTCGATGGTATTCAGGTCGATTCCCGCTTGGGCTTCGAGAAACTCAAGGAGTTTACCGATGAGTTTGTGCCAGAGCTGAGCGAAAAGTTGGAATACTATGCCGGCGAGCAGCCAATCTTTGATTTGTTCGATACCGAGAATGAAATCCAGCGCTCGCTTGATCGTAAGGTTGAGCTGAAATCGGGCGGTTATCTGATCATCGATCAAACCGAGGCGATGACGACTATCGATATTAACACCGGTGCTTTTGTTGGCCGCCGTAACCTTGAAGAAACCATCTTCAACACCAATATCGAGGCGACTAAGGCTATTGCTCGCCAGTTGCGATTGCGCAACCTTGGCGGGATCATCATTATCGATTTTATCGATATGGCTCACGATGATCACCGTCGCCGGGTGTTGGTGGCGCTGGAGCAGGCCTTGTCCTACGATAGGGTTAAGACCAACATTAATGGTTTTACCCAGCTAGGCCTGGTTGAAATGACGCGTAAGCGGACTCGCGAGAGTATCGAGCATGTATTGTGCGATACCTGCCCGACCTGTGAAGGGCGCGGAACAGTGAAAACCGTCGAAAGTGTCTGTTATGAAACTCTGCGCGAAATTACTCGAGTCAACCGTGCCTACGATGCGGATAGGTTTGTAGTATATGTGTCTCCGGCTGTGGCTGAAGTGCTGGCGGGCGATGAGTACCATGCGCTTGCTGAACTAGAGGTTTTCATCGGTAAGCAGGTCAAAGTCAAAGCTGAGCCTCTGTATATACAAGAACAGTTTGATGTCGTGATGATGTAAAGCGGGGCAATAGCGTGACAACAGTTCCAGTTCGACTGGCACGTGGATTAATGTGGCTGGTACTGACGGTGTTAGTACTGGCCGCTGTTGCGATCAGCGGTCTACGTTTTTATCTTCCTCAGCTCAATGAATACCGTGAGCCGATCCGCCAATGGGCCTCCGATCAAATCGATATGGATCTCGATGTTGATCTGGTCGAGGGGCATTGGCGCAATCTCGGCCCATCGTTGGTACTGCAGGGGGTTAAGGTCAATTTACCGGGGGCTCCCGAGTCGCTGGTTAAGGTCGGTGATGTCTCGATGCAGCTCGATATGCTGGGATCGGTGCTTAACCTTAGCCCGGTATTCCAAGATATTCGGATCGATGAATTGAGCTTGGATCTTACCCGCCTATCGGGCAGTGACAGCAACAAAGCCGCTAGCTCAGAGCAAAGCCAGATGGCAACCATTGAGCGGCTGGAAGAATTGCTGTTTGTGCAGCTGGGGCAGTTTTCTGTCCGTAACTCAGATATCACCCTGCTGTCTCCGGCTGATGAGAAGCTGACAGTCGATATTCAGCAGTTGAAGTGGGACACCCATAACCGCCAACGCCGGGCCGAAGGGATTGTCAGCATTGCAGACACCCACTTTAGCCAAATGCAAGTGATTGCTAACCTCTCCGATAACCGCTCTTGGGCCAAGATGTCCGGTGACATCTACCTTCAGGCGCGTAATCTTTCTGTAACCCCGTGGCTCAACAAGCAGCACCTGACCGATACCAATATCACTGGTAGTAACCTTAATGCCGAAGTGTGGCTGACGTTATCCAATGGTGCCTTGCAGCAGAGCTTGGTCAAGCTCGATGATAGCTTCCTACGCTGGCAGTTGGGCGAAGATAAACACCAGTTTAGAGTCAAGCAGGGGCTGGTCAAGCTTCTGCCTCTGGAAAATGAAAGCGGTGAGCCGGGTTGGCGGATCGACAGCGACCAAATGGTACTGGAGACTGATAAAGCACAATGGCCGGCCTTTGATATTGCGGCAAGCTGGTTACCGAGCGACTGGCAGTTAGCGGCTACTCACCTTTCTCTTGAGCACCTGCAGCCATTCATTACTTTTTTACCCGATGATAGTGCGCTGGTTGATGTGCTGTCGACATTGCAGCCATCGGGCCAGATCAGCGATATTCGGGTCGCAGCTAAAGGTGATGATGCGCCACAGTTCTCTTTTCATGCCAGTCAGTTGGGGGTGAAGCAGTGGGAGCTACTGCCGGGGATCCACAAACTGGATGCTACTGTGGCGGGTAACACCCAAGGTGGCCGCGCGGTCGTTAACCTACAAGACGATGAATTACCTTATGGTTATGTCTTCCAGGCACCGCTGAAAATTGATGCAGCGGATGTGACTGCCTACTGGCAGGTGGGCGACGACGGTTGGCGCTTGTGGAGTGACAAAATTGATGTCGCCACCCCACACCTAAAAGTTGATGGGCAATTTAGGTTAGATTTCCCGGCTGAGGCGCCGTCGTGGTTGTCATTCTACGGTGAAGCGAGCCTGAATAATGCCGGTGAAACCTGGCGTTACCTACCCACCTTGGCGCTGGGCCGCAGCTTGACTGATTATCTGTCGGCAGCGATCCGCGGCGGTCAGGCTAAGTCAGCCCAACTGCTGTGGTATGGCGAGCTGTCCGATTTCCCTTACGGCAATCATGACGGTGTTTTTCAGGCCTATGTCCCGCTGCGTAACGGCACGTTCAGTTTTGATACCGCCTGGCCAGAGCTGACCGATCTTAAGCTTGATCTGCTGTTTGAAAATGATTTTATGTACCTCGATGCGACGCATGCCAAAACCATGGGCGCGACGGCATCCCGGGTGACCGGTGATGCTGAGCTCAGCAGTGATGGCCACTTGAAACTGAAGGTTGATTTGGCAGCTGAAGGCGAGCAGGTACGTGATTATATGTTGGCGACCCCGCTAGTAGACTCGGTGGGGGCGGCGCTGACGACGGTGCAGGTCGGTGGACCCGTTACCTCACAGTTCGAACTCGATATTCCGTTTGACGGCACCGATGTCAGGGCCTGGGGCAGTGCCGAGCTGACCGGTAACCAAGTTCAGCTTGAGGCGCCGCCGCTCACCCTTGAAGGGGCGAGCGGAACTATTACGTTTGATGATGACAAGGTGTCGGCGGAGGCACTGACTGCAAACTTGCTGGCGCAACCGCTTACAGTGGGCTTTACCGGGAACAGCGTGGCGGATGGCTACCGGGTTGATGTTGCTCTCGGTGGTGATTGGCAAATTGAAACCCTGCAACAACAGGTACAGGATCCGTTGTTGGCCAAGGTGAAGGGCCGCACCCGCTGGCAAGGTAGCGTTGGCGTTGATCTCAACGATACCGGTTTTAAATATCAGGTCGGGATTGAAGCGGCCTTGGCCGATGCTGTTAGTTCATTACCCTATCCGCTGGCGCTGAAATCAGGTAGCCCTGATGCGTTTAAGCTTGATGTGGCTGGCAACGGGCAGGCCTTAGTCGGTAAGGCAATACTGCCGGATGTACTCTACCAAGCTAAGATTAACCTTACCGGTGAGAAGCTCAATATTGATGCCAGCCAGATGGCCGTTGGTAGTACCGCGCTGCGTTCGCTTAAACACGGTGAGCACGGCCTGGATATTGTGGCCGATAAGCTTGATGGCGACCGCTGGGCTGATTTAATTTCGGCTGTTCATGACAACGTTGAAGCGGAGGCTGTTTCCGGTAGCGCATCAGTGAAGCCGGATATTCCTACCCCTTCCCGTATCGGTGCCAAGGTTCGTCAGCTTAAACTGGCCTCACTGGATTGGAACAGGGTTGACTTGTCGGCGAATAAGCGTGGTGAAACGTGGCAGATCCGCCTCGACAGTCGGGAGGCGAAAGGACTCGCTCGTTGGCCTCAGGGGCAGCCGTTGGATTTGGTTATCGACACCTTCCACTTGAATTTACCGCAGGTGGATGACACTAAGATCAAGGAGCGATATAAGCCTCAGCGTGATATTCCAGCAGCGACCGACTTTGATCGCAGCATGATGGCTAATATGCCGGAGATTGACTTGGTGCTCCGTGATGCCTGGCTACAGGGCTATCGCCTTGGTGAGGTATCCGGTAAGTTACGCCGGGAAGGCAATATGCTGGAGCTGGTCAACTTTACCGTGGATTCAGGTGCCACGTCGCTCAACCTTGATGGTCACTGGAGCCTTGATGGTGACCGCAGTGAAACTCAAATAGCCTTTGATATTGATGGTCAGAACAGCTCAGATCTGATGGGGCGCTTTGGTATTTCTGGTGGGATCCAGGGCGCTAAATTTAGCACTTATGCCTCAATCCAGTGGCAGGGTGCGCCTTGGTCGATGCACCGCGAGACCTTGACCGGTGAGCTGAAATCAGAAACCGGGCAGGGGGTAATTAGCGATATCGGAGGGGCAGGGCGTTTACTGGGCCTATTCAGTATTGATTCGCTGATCCGCCGGATGCAGCTTGATTTCTCAGGGATTTTTGATGAAGGGCTGGCATTTAACTACATCCGTGGTAGCGGCCGCATTGAAAATGGCCTGTTCGCAACGGACAATATTAAGATGCAGGCTCTAGCGGGTGACATGTTTATCCGCGGAAGTGCTAATCTTGTCAATGAGACCGTGGATGCGAAGGTGAGGTTTACCCCTGATTTTACATCAGGAATTCCAGTTTTGACCGCGTTTGCGGTAGCACCTCAAACGGCAATTTATGTCTTTGCTATTTCAACCGCACTCTCGCCTGTTTTGGATGTATTTACTCAAGTGAACTACGTGGTGAAAGGGCCGATTGACTCTCCGGTCGTCACAGAGCAGTCGCGTTTTACTGGCGAGTATAATGTCTCTGAAATGCTAGAAGGCAAGGATAAGGAAGCAAAATAATAACAATACCCGTAGTATGGCCATTCTTGTTGGTGGCCGACTGACGGCATGAGGGAGAATGCAGATGGCTAAATTCGGTATTGTACAAATGACTTCAGGGGCTGATCCGCAGACTAACCTTAAGCACCTGAAGATGAAACTCAAAGGTTTGCAGCTGCAGGGGGCAAAACTGGTTGTGACACCGGAAAATTGTCTGGTGTTCGGTTCTAGCGAGGATTACAGAGCCCATGCTGAGTACCTCGGCGAAGGTCCGTTACAGGCCGAAGTCGCCGCACTGGCAAAGCAGCTGGGGATCTGGGTGTTGATTGGCTCGATGCCTATTCGTCAGCTCGATGGTGCCATCACTTCCACAGCCTTGCTGTTTGATGATCAGGGGCAGCTTCAAGGGCATTACGACAAGCTACACATGTTTGATGTGGAAATTGACGATGCCCACCATAGCTACCGTGAGTCCGACACCTTCCGTGCTGGGCGTGAAACCAAGGTGATCGCCACGCCGTTTGGCAACATTGGTTTATCTATCTGTTATGATGTCAGGTTCCCGCAACTATATGCTGCCCTGCGCGAGCAGGGGGCGGATATTATTGTCGTCCCTGCTGCATTTACCAAAGTGACCGGTAAGGCTCACTGGGAATTACTGCTCCGTGCCCGTGCCGTTGAAACTCAATGTTGGATCGTCGCTGCTGCCCAGTGGGGTGAGCACAATGAGCATCGGGAGACCTGGGGTCACTCGATGATTGTTGATCCTTGGGGACAGGTGGTTGCCTGTCAGCAACAGGGGACTGGAGTGATGTTAGCCGATGTCGATCTTGATTTGAGCAAGGCGATCCGAACAAACATGCCGCTTGTTGAACACGCAAGATTCAGTGTTCAGCAACGTGAGGGCTGACCGGCAGAGGGGCCGGCTGGCAATGAATATAAGAGCAAATTAAATGACGCTGGAAACTGTAGAAAACACAATGCTGGCCCAGTCCGGGTTGGGACGTGAAGAACTAAACCAATTACTGGGGCTGGTAGCGGCACGTAATGTCGATTATGCCGATATTTACTTCCAGTCATGCTGGCATGAGTCTTTGGTGCTTGAAGACAGCATCATTAAAGACGGCTCGTTTAACATTGACCGCGGTGTCGGTGTCAGGGCAGTGTCGGGGGAAAAGACCGGCTTTGCCTATTCCGATCAAATCAGTCAGTTAGCCCTGCAACAAAGTGCCAAGGCGGCCCGCGGTATTACCCGCAGTGGTGGTAACGGTCAGGTAAAGGCGTTTGCACCTGTTACTGCACAAGAGATCTATGCACCGGTTAACCCTCTGGATAGCTTCGATAAATACCAGAAGATTGCCCTGCTTGAGGAAATCGATCGATATATCCGTACCAAGGAGCCTTTGGTCAAAGAGGTCTCTGTCAGTATCAACGGGGTGTATGAGCAGGTGTTGGTTGCCGCGTTGGACGGCACCTATGCAGCAGATATCCGTCCGTTGGTCCGTCTTTCTGTCAGTGTATTGATTGAAAAAGGTGACAAGCGTGAGCACGGCAGTGCCGGTGGCGGTGGCCGTTATGGTTATGAGTATTTCCAAACCGATGAAGGCAATGGCAAAACCGTTGCCCTGAATTATGCCGATGAGGCGATCCGCCAGGCGCTGATCAATATCGATGCCGATGCGGCGCCGGCTGGTACTATGCCGGTGGTTCTAGGCGCGGGCTGGCCGGGTGTTTTGTTGCATGAAGCGGTTGGCCATGGTCTGGAGGGGGATTTCAACCGCAAAGGCTCATCGATGTTCTCGGGCCAGATGGGGCAGCAGGTGACATCTAGCCTGTGTACTATCGTTGATGATGGCACTCTGGTTGATCGCCGTGGCTCGATCAATATCGATGATGAGGGTACGCCGGGTCAGTATAACGTGCTGGTTGAGGGCGGTAAGCTCAAGGGTTACATGCAAGATAAACTCAACGCTCGCTTGATGGGTGTGGCTCCGACGGGTAATGGTCGCCGTGAGTCTTATGCGCACCTGCCAATGCCACGTATGACCAATACCTACATGTTGCCAGGTGAACATACGCCGGAAGAGATCATTGCCAGCGTTAAGCAAGGTGTTTATGCGCCGAACTTCGGTGGTGGCCAGGTCGATATTACATCGGGCAAGTTTGTGTTCTCGGCATCGGAAGCCTACCTAATTGAAAACGGTAAGATCACCCGTCCAATCAAGGGCGCGACCCTGATCGGCAGTGGTATTGAAGCGATGCAGCAGGTGTCTATGGTTGGTAATGACTTGGATATTGACCGCGGTGTCGGCGTCTGTGGCAAAGCCGGCCAGAGTGTCCCTGTTGGCGTGGGACAGCCAACCCTGAAAATAGAGTCTATGACGGTGGGCGGAACTCAATAATACCAACCGACATAAATACTTGATCAACGAATGATCCAGATTGGTTGAAAGAAAAGCCAGCGAAAGCTGGCTTTTTTGTATCGGCGTATCAACAAACAACAAAGCGGCTGCTTAGTCAGTCAGGTACAGCGCTTTGAGGTACTGGAAAATTTCGCGGTACGCTTTAGCTGGCTTACCCTGGGCCTTTTCTTTGTTAGCTTGGCGAACAAGTTGGCGTAGACGCTGGCGATCAGCGTCTGGGTGATCAACCATGATAGCGTTAATCATGCTATCGCCGTTTTCAATTAGCTTGTCGCGTTTTTGCTCAAGCTTCTTTAGTTCGGCTGTTGCTTGGTTGTGCTTGTTGTTTAGCTTGTCCAATGCTGCTTGGATTGGCTCAACTTCTACTTGGCGCATCAGTTTACCGATGCGTTGTAGTTGACGGCGGCGCGCTTCTTTATTAAAGCGCTGGGCGTCTTTAACCGCTTCTAGCAGCTCTTCATCAAGAGGCACTTTGGCGAGTGCATTAGGTTTAAGCTCAACCAGCTGTTCACCTAGCTTCTGGAGGGCATCCATGTCGCGTTTCATCTCGGATTTACTTACCCAGATGATTTCTTCTTCCGGTTCCCATGGGGCTTTTTGGTTTTTACGGCTCATAACAGGCTCATGACGATTGCATTTGGTTTTTATTTTACCAGTTTAATCGTGATTTGGGGCGCAAATTCCACCAATGCAGTGTTATCCTAAGAGTAATACCAAATTCATTGGCTTATCCTTCACGCTGCCAAGCGGACCAGAACGGAATGGCCATTTTTGAGACGATAAGTATGGACGTGAGAGAACAGGTTGCCCAGCAGCGTGTGGAACTAGAGGCCGCAGTGGCAAAAGCACTAGAAGTTGCTGGCCAACAAGCCGATGCAGCGGAAGTCGCGATTAATAAAACCACAGGGATCAGCGTATCGACCCGGATGTGCGAAGTCGAGAATGTTGAGTTCAATAGCGATGGTGCTCTGGGTATCACGGTCTACCGTGGCCAGCGTAAAGGTAGCGCTTCAACGTCGGATTTGAGTGAGAAGGCCATTTCCCAGACGGTTGCGGCGGCATTGGATATTGCCCTTTATACATCAGAAGACCCGTTTGCCGGCCCTGGCCCTGCAGAGCTGATGGTTAAGGATATTCCTGACTTGGATCTATTCCACCCAGATGAGCCTGAGCCAGATCATGCAGCAGAGATTGCGGCACGTGCTGAGCAGGCAGCACTGGAGTTTGACCCTCGTATCAAGCAGAGCGACGGTGCTAGCTATGACAGTCACTATGGGATCCGCGTCTATGGTAATAGCCACGGCATGCTGGCGAGCTATGCCTCAAGCCGTCATAGTATCAGTTGCTGTGTGATTGCCGAAGGCAAGAACGGTGAGATGGAGCGTGACTACAGCTACACCACGGCACGCCATGCAAGTGAGCTATGGACGCCGGAAACGGTTGGCAGGCATGCTGCTGAACGAACGGCTGGCCGAGTTGATCCACAGAAACTGTCAACCCGTGAAGCGCCAGTGATGTTTGCTGCCGATATTGCTACTGGTATGTTTGGCCACTTGGTGATGGGGATCAGCGGTTCTAACCTATATCGTAAATCGACCTTCCTGCTTGATAAGTTGGGTGAGCAGATCTTCCCTGAGTGGCTCAACATCAGCGAGCGTCCTCATATCTTGCGCGGTATGGCCAGTACGCCATTTGATAGCGAAGGCTTGGCGACCAAAGATCTAGAGATTATCCAGGATGGTCGTCTGCAATCGTACCTGATGACGAGTTATGCTGCCCGTAAACTTGGCCGTCAGCCGACCGGGCATGCCGGTGGTATTCACAACTGGTTGGTGAACTCGACGGGTGAGAGCTTCGAGCAGATGCTCAAGAAGATGGATCGCGGTCTGTTGGTGACTGAATTGATGGGCCAGGGCGTAAATATCGTGACCGGTGATTACTCCCGCGGTGCCGCTGGTTTTTGGGTAGAAAACGGTGAAATCCAATACCCGGTCAGTGAAATTACGATTGCCGGTAACCTTAAAGATATGATGCAGAATATCGTGGCGATTGGCACTGATACCGAAATCCGCAGCCAGATCCAAACCGGTTCAATGCTACTTGATAGTATGAAGATCGCGGGTGAATAACCCTCGGGATCCTAGGAGATAGCTCCTAGAGAGAGCTGTTTCTAGGTTCTCGGTTCTCGGTTCTAGGATCCAGGAACTCGCCATAAAAAAGCGAGAGCATTTCTGCTCTCGCTTTTTTTATGTCGGTTTTCGGGCTTAGCCGTTACAGAAATGATTCAGACAAGAAATAGCGTTGCTAAGCCGAGGAAGACGGACAGGCCAATGATATCGGTGATGGTTGTCAGAGCCATTCCGCCTGCCAATGCCGGGTCGATGTTCATTTTCTTGAGCATGATAGGAATACAGACCCCGGCAACACCAGCGACCAGCAGGTTGGTGAGCATGGCACCGGCAATAATGGCGCCCAGTAGCAGGTTTCCCTTCCAGAACACCACCACACCACCAATAATCGCTGCCCAAAGAATACCGTTGAGCAGGCCGACCCGAGCTTCTTTGCTCAACAGCCAGCGGGTGTTGGATTCTCCGATGTGTCCAACGGCTAAGCCGCGGATCACTAATGCAACGGTTTGGTTACCGGCAACACCGCCCATTGAAGGTACGATGGTCATCAAGATGGCAATAGCTGCCATTTGCTCTAGGGTTTCTTCGAACAGGTTGGAAACCGATGCGGCGGCCAGCGCGGCCAGTACGTTGACACCTAGCCAGATGCTGCGTCGCTTGGCCGACTTGACTACCGGTGCAAAGGTATCTTCGTCATCATCCATACCCGCCATGCTCATCATCGAGTGTTCAGCGTCTTCACGGATAATATCGACCACATCATCGATCGTAATACGACCGACGAGCTGGTTGTTGGTATCAACAACCGGGGCCGACAGCCAGTTACGGCGCTCGAACAGGTTGGCGACTTCGCCGTCATCCATATCGACCGGAATCGCCTCGTCAGCGTCGTCCATCACATCATGGACTTCGATATCAGGCTGGGTAGTGATCAGGGTCGCCAGTGACAAATGGCCGATCAGCTTCTCGTTCTGGTCGACAACATACAGGGCATCGGTGGCTTCTGGCAGCTCGCTTCTCATGCGCAGGTAGCGAAGTACGACATCGGCGGTGACATCGCCGCGGATGGTAATGAAGTCGGTGCTCATGATCCCACCGGCCGTTTCTTCCGGATAGGCCAGTGCTTTTTCTACCCGGTGCCGATCGGTGGCATCCATCTGGGCCAGTACTTCTTGGTACTTGCTGTCGGGCAGACTACGGAGAACGTAGGCGACATCATCCGTTTCCATCCCTTCGGTAACAGCAGCCAGCTTATCCGGTGCCATTTGGGCAACAATGCCGTCTTTGACGTCTTCTGATAGCTCGTCAAGGATCTCGCCTTGCTCTTCGGGATCGGTCAGTTGCCACAGGACTTGACGCTCTTTGGGCGGAGAGGCCTCTAGCAGGTGGGCAATATCTTCCGGCTCCATATTCTGGAGCATACGGCGGACATGGACAAACATGCCGTTTTCAAGCGCCTGGTTGACTTCTTGCAGCGTTTGATGAGTTTGATCTTGATCGATGACATCGGCCATTGTTTGCAGTACCCCAAATGACTCAGATGTGAAATACCACCGCGCACCCGTCTTGCAAATGGCGGATGACTAGATGGCATAACAGCGCAATAATCTGAATTTTAACGTAATCATCGGGGTGTGTCTCACCAGATGTGAGAGGAATTGATGAATTATTGCACGAGCGGATGGGTTGCCGGTAATGAGTGGGGGGGAGTATGCTGCCTGTTAGCGTTGGCAGTGGCTTGATACGGTTAATTTTCTTCGTCAAAGCCCGCTTCGATCAGGGTGCTGACCGCATTAATCGCTTGCTCGGCATCGCCGCCCTCGGCGCAGACCAGTACCTGCTGGCCTTGGGCTGACTCGAGCATCAGTAGCCCCATTACACTGTCGGCGGTGGCACTCTTTTCGCCATTGCTAATCGTGATGCTAGATTCGAAGCTTTGTGCCAACTCAACCAGTTTGATGGCAGCCCGGGCATGAAGGCCCAGGCGGTTTTTGATAAACAGTTCGCGAGAGAAAATGGTCATTATTTGCTTTTTTCCAGCGTGCGGTGCCTAACCTGAACTTGATGGCCTTCGTAGCGGAAATACTCCGCCAGTTGTTGGGTAATATAGACCGAGCGGTGCTGGCCACCGGTGCAACCAATGGCTACGGTGATATAGCTGCGGTTGTTTTTCTCCAGCATTGGCAACCAGGTTTCGATGAAGTTACGTACCTGGTAGATGAGCTGGCTGACTTCGGCATGGCCCGACAGGTAGTCTTTGACTTCCTGATCCAAACCGGTCAGTGGCTTAAGCTCAGGGACCCAGTGTGGATTCGGCAAGAAGCGGACATCAAACACATAGTCGGCGTCGTTGGGCAGGCCGTGCTTAAAGCCGAAGGATTCGAATACCATGATCAGCTCGCGCGATTCGCGGCCAAGCACCCGTGAGCGGACCGTTTCACTCAAGTCATGAATTGATTTGGTGGTGGTATCTATCACTAAATCGGCTCGGGCCTTGAGGCTGGAAAGCTGGGTACTTTCCGACAAAATGGCCTGCTCAAGAGTCATACCATGGCGTGAGAGCGGATGCAGACGACGGGTTTCGCTATAGCGTTTGACCAGCGTCTTGTCATCGGCATCAAGGTAAATCACATTGACATCGACGTCGTCACCGAGGGTGTCCAAGGTATGGCTGATTTCTTCAGGATCTTCCGGCATATTGCGTACATCAATACTGACGGCAATGTTTTGCTGGTTGCCTTGTTGGGTCTCAATGAACTGAGGGAGTAGGTTAACCGGAAGGTTATCAACGCAATAGTATCCCAGATCTTCCAATACCCGTAGGGCGATGGATTTTCCTGAGCCTGAGCGTCCGCTTACGACCATTAACATCATGGCTGGCAATCCTTAACATTCATGGAGAGTGTGGCGATCATTATGAATCACTGGTGAGGATTTGATAAAGCTCTTCGTCACTTTTTGCGGTGCGTAGCTGCTTACAGACCTGTTTGCTGCTTAGCTTTTCCGCCATGCAGGACAGAGTCTTGAGGTGCTGCTGGCACTGCTCGTCAGGAACAAGCAAGGCAAATAGCAGATCCACAGGTTGGTTGTCGATAGCGTCGAATTGGATAGGATCCTGACACTGGATGAGTACGGCAATGGCTTGATCGCTGCTGCTGATCCGGCCATGCGGGATCGCGATACCGTTGCCGATACCGGTACTGCCCATTTTTTCACGGCTGAGCATACACTCAAACAGCGGCTGGGGGTTTTGGTCTAGGTGCTTGGCAGCAACTTCGCTGATGATTTCCAAGGCGCGCTTTTTACTGGAGCAGGGGACTGCACTTTTCGTGCAGTCCAGGCTCAATACATTACTCAGTTGCATGATTCAGTGGCTGTTGAGCTTATCTTTGTGTTTGTTAAGTTGACGAACCAGTTTATCAGTTAATGCATCAATAGCGGCATACATATTTTCAGAATCCGCTTTTGCGTGGATTTCTCCTGAGTTAATGTGTAGCGTCGCCTCAGCAACTTGTTGGAGTTTCTCTACGTTCAGGATGACATGGACATTATTGATTTTATCGAAAAACCGCTCTAGCTTATTGAACTTCGTCTCCACGTACTCACGCATGGATGGAGTAATTTCTACATGGTGGCCAGTGAGATTGATTTGCATAGACATCTTCCTTCTTGTGGCGTCTGTTAGAGCAGACGTTTTCGCTGATTGGACGGCGGAATGCCCAGCGATTCACGGTATTTAGCAATGGTTCGTCTTGCTACCATGATCCCTTGTTCCGCCAGTAATGTCGCTATCTTGCTGTCACTTAATGGTTTGGCCTGATTTTCGGCGGCAACCAGTTTTTTTACCAAGGCCCGGATAGCGGTGGATGAACACTCGCCACCGTTATCGGTGCTAACGTGACTGGAGAAGAAGTATTTCAATTCAAAAATCCCACGCGGCGTGTGCATGTATTTCTGCGTCGTCACGCGGGATATCGTGGATTCATGCATATCGACCGCCAGCGCGATATCGTTGAGTACCATAGGCTTCATGGCTTCCTCGCCATATTCGAAGAAGTCCTGTTGGTGCTCGACAATGCAGCGGGCGACTTTCAATAAGGTTTCGTTGCGGCTTTCCAGGCTTTTTATCAGCCATTTTGCATCTTGCAAATGGGTACGGATAAACTGGCTGTCAGCTGAATTGCGGGTACTCTTGCTCAGAGCCGCATACTGTTCGTTGACTTTGATCCGCGGCACGCTGTCTGGGTTGATGGTGACGACCCATTTGCCGTGATCTTTGAATACCGAGACATCAGGGACGACATATTCGGTCTCTGAGGTAACGACGCGGTTGCCCGGTCGAGGTTCCAAACCATGGATCAACTGCATCACTTGCTTGAGTTCAGGCTCTTTGAGCTTGGTATCACGCATTAGCTGGCGGTAATCACGATTTGCCAACAGTCCGATGTAATCGGTCAGCAACATCCGGGCTTCAGCGAGCCAAGGGGTATCCGGCTCAAAAGTTGCCAGTTGAAGCAATAGGCACTCCTGCAGGTTGCGAGAGGCCACGCCCAGCGGGTCAAATTGCTGGATACGCTTGAGGACGGCTTCCACCTCATCGAGCTCGACATCGTCATCGCCTTGGCTATCGAGAATATCTTCGGCCGAGCAGGTGAGGTAGCCTTTTTCGTCGATGGCATCAATGATGGACGTTGCGATCGTACGGTCGGTCTCGCTAAACGGGGTCAGCTCAACCTGCCACATCAGGTAGTCCTGCAGGCTTTCGGTGGTTTCGCCTTGATATACCGGCATGTCGTCATCTAAGGCGATACCGGTATTGCCAGTACTGGCACTGTAGACATCGTCCCATGTGGTATCGACCGGAAGATCTTCAGGCATCTCTCGCTGCTCGATAGCATCGGATGTGTCAAATGAGTCAGCGTCAGCGACCTCAGACAGGCCGTCATCGCTGTTGTTGTCGGTGGTCTCGGCTGTGGTCGAATTGCCGTCGCTTTCGTCGTTGGTCGATTCTTGGGTCCCTTCTTCCAGCTCTAGTAACGGGTTTGCATCCAATGCCTCCTGGATCTCCTGCTGTAAATCCAGAGTTGATAGCTGCAACAAGCGGATGGCCTGTTGCAGTTGCGGCGTCATTGCCAATTGTTGACCAATTTTAAGCTGGAGCGAGGTTTTCATATTATTGTATGTACCTTTATATTTATCGCTGGTTTTTGCTGCCTAGTACCCAAAATGGTGATTGAACCCTCTGCGTCCATCACGGCTTCAAAAAAGCCTTTATAAATTAACTATAGACGGAACTGGTCGCCCAGATAGACTCGTTTTACATGTTCGTCATTGAGTACTTCTGATGGCGTACCGTGGGCAATCAGTTGCCCTTGGCTAACAATGTAAGCTTGCTCACAGACATCCAGAGTTTCCCTTACATTATGATCGGTGATCAGTACGCCAAGGCCACGATCGCGCAAATGTTCAATGATTTTCTTGATATCGATCACAGATATAGGGTCAACGCCGGCAAAAGGCTCATCGAGAAGGATGAATTTCGGGTTAGCAGCCAATGCTCGCGCAATTTCCACCCGGCGTCGTTCACCCCCTGATAGTGCCATACCTAAGCTATTGCGAATGTGCTGTATGTTGAATTCATCTAACAATTCTTCCAGTTTTTCCTGACGCTCAAGTTTTGACAGCTCTTTGCGGGTTTGCAGTACCGCCATCAGGTTATCGTGGACCGATAGCTTGCGGAAGATCGATGCTTCCTGCGGCAAGTAGCCAATCCCCATTCGCGAGCGGTTATGCATCGGCTGAAGGCTGATGTCGGTATCATCAATGGTGATGGTACCTTCGTCACGGGCAACTAGGCCGACAATCATATAGAAAGAGGTGGTCTTGCCGGCACCGTTGGGCCCAAGTAGACCGACAATCTTGCCCGATTTGACCTCTAGGCTGACATCAGAAACCACTTTGCGGCCGCTGTAGCTTTTGGCTAGGTGTTGTGCTTTTAAGGTTGCCATAGCATGGTTACTTCTTGTCGTTGTTCAACTGGTTCGGCTGAAGGATTGTCGTGACGCGCTGTTTCTTGCCGCTTTCGGCCACCAACTTCTGCTGGTCGATGCGGTAGCTGATCACGTTACCTTTAATTTCGCTGCCTTCCTGGATCAGAACCGCTTCGTCGGTCATCTTGAGGAATTCGGTGGCAGTCTCATAGCGCATTTTTTTGGCGGAGCCATCAATTGGCTTGCCGTCATCCATCAGCTGGTGGAATGTCGCCGGATTGCCGAAAGCATCAATGGTTTCTTTACCTTCCTGACCGCCAGGGCGAGTGACTACCACTTTGTCGGCACGGATATCAATACTGCCTTGGCGTAGGATGACATTGCCGGTGAAGGTAACGATATTCTTCTGAATATCTAACTCTTGGTTGTCTGAGTCGATATAGATAGGCTGCTCGGTGTCATTACTCAGTGCCCAGCTGGTTGTGCTCAGGCACAGGCAGAGCAGGGTCATTAATTTATAGCGCTTCATATCTACCTTTTACATTATTTAATAAGGTGGCGATGTTACGGTCCATGTTGCCTTTCATGCCTGTTCCTTCGTTTTGGAAGGAATCACCGGTAATAATGACATGATCCGGCGTGTCGAAGTCCTTGCTAACCAAATCCAGCCGCAAGGTGTCGGTTTGGATAACGCGAACAGCTGAGTCAGGCAACAAGTTGAAAATACGAACATTACCGGTCATTTGCAAGATATGCTTTTTGTCCAGCCGTGCTTCATTGGAGCTGATCCGCCATTCGGTTTCACTGCCGTCTTTATAGACCCACAACACTGGCTCGATAAAGTCTGTATTGCCGCTCTGGCTAAAGTACTCAAGGTAATCGGCATCGATCTGGTAGCTGCGCAGCCCTGACTCATTGTAGGACGTATTGACAACAGACTTGCCAGTGAAAATCGGTTTCTCTGCATCCGGGGCAACTTGGATGTCCTCTGCCCAGTGCTTTTCAAGCAGGTAATAGCCTGTCCATGCACAGATGACAATCAACAGTGCATAGAGTAGCCGCTGTAAGGTCATATACTTAAGCCTTTATGTTTGTCCAATTCCCCTCGGGCTTCAAGGATCAGATCACACACTTCGCGAACGGCACCGAATCCACCCTGGATACGGGTGACAAAGTCTGCACGCTGGGCTAATAGGGGATGGCCGTCGGCAACACAGACGGAAAGACCGATTTTTTCCATTACCGGCCAATCAATCAGATCATCGCCAATATAGGCGGTGTTTTCCGGAGCGATGCCTAGGTTGGCAACGATGTCTTCGTAGGCGGCTAATTTATTATCCTGCCCCTGATAGACATGCTTGATACCCAAAGCCGACATCCTGTTTTCGACAATTGCTGATTTGCGGCCGGTGATAATGGCCACTTCGATACCGGCCCCCATCAAGGATTTAACGCCATAGCCATCGCGGGTATGGAATGTTTTTAGCTCTTCGCCATCATTGCCCATGTAGATACGGCCGTCAGAAAAGACACCGTCAACATCGCAGATCAGTAGCTGAATAGTGCGGGCATGGGAAAATACAGCTTGGCTGACTGGGCCGTATAGGGTCTCTATTTGCATTACATCACTCCCGCTTTCAGTAGATCATGCATGTTTAGCGCGCCGACCAATACACCGTTATCGGTTACTAGAATGCCACTTATTTTGCGATCTTCCATCAATTTCAGGCCTTCGGCAGCAAGCACGTCAGCGCGGATTGTCACTGGGTTGCGGGTCATCACCTCGCCGATAGCCGTGTTGTGGATATCAACACGGTTATCCAGCAGGCGACGAAGATCACCATCGGTAAAGATACCAAGCAGTTGCTGCTCTTTATCAATGATAGCCGTCATTCCCAAGCCTTTGCGAGAGACTTCCAATAAGGCATCTTTGATCAGCGCTTGCTCACTGACTGCCGGCAGACGTTCACCGGTGTGCATGATATCACTGATACGTAGCAGTAATTTACGGCCCAGTGCGCCCCCCGGGTGGGATAGGGCGAAGTCGTCAGCAGTAAAACCGCGGGCCTCCATCAAGGCGATGGCCAGAGCATCGCCCATCGCCAACGTTGCGGTAGTGCTGGATGTCGGTGCCAGGTTGAGCGGGCACGCTTCTTTGTTGACGGTGATCTGCAAGTGGATCTGCGACAGCTTTGCCATACTGGATTCCGGCTTGCCGGTCATGCTGATCAGTGGAATGCCCAAGCGTTTGATCACAGGCAGCAGGGTCAGGATTTCAGACGCCTCTCCAGAGTTGGAAATCGCAAGCACCACATCGCCTTTCTCGATCATTCCCAAGTCGCCATGACTGGCTTCTCCTGGGTGGACAAAAAAGGCGGGTGTGCCAGTACTGGCTAGGGTCGCCGCCATTTTATTTCCAATATGACCGGATTTCCCCATCCCCATGACAATAACTTTGCCATTGCTGTTGCTGATCAATTGACAAGCCTCAGTGAAGCTACCATTAATATAATGGGTTAGCCCTTTGAGCGCATCGGCTTCAATTTCAATAACTTTACGGCCAATTTCGCAATAATCAAACGCTGTAGACATACTATTCCTCTCCATTAGGCCGCTAGATTATAAAACAGATAACCTTGATAGGCGATAAACGTTGCCAGCAGGATGAAACCTTCTACCCGGTTGATTCGACGACGCTTTCCAAGAGCCATTAGTACCAACAATACTGATACACCCAGCATGACGTAGTAGTCACGCCCCATTGCTAGCGGGCTTAGGTTTGATGGGTTAAGTAGCCCTGGGATCCCCATTACTGCCAGAATATTGAAGACGTTGGAACCGATAATATTACCGACGGCCATGTCATCTTCGCCTTTGAACAGACTGGCAACAGACGCCGCCAATTCAGGCAAGCTGGTACCAATGGCAATAATCGTCAGGCCGATCACCAGATCGCTCATGCCGAAAAATTTGGCAATGGTCACGGCCGAATCAACCAGCATACTCGCAGCAAAAGGGAGTAGAACCAAACCAATCAGAGTCCACATGATGGCCTTTGGGTTGCTGACACCGTCTGGGATCTCTGACTCTTGCTCTTCAACAAGTGGATCGCCACCGGTTGCTTTGGCATTACGGCTGATTTTCAGCATTGCTAGCAAAAAGAGAACAAACAGGACAACGAGAAGAACACCTTCAAAGAAGCCAAGGTGGTTATCCCACAGCAGCACACCAGCGACAAGGGTCACAGTCATCATTAACGGCAGTTCGCGGCGGATGATACCAGAGCTTATAGACAGCGGCTTGATCAGTGCAGTAATACCGAGGATAAGGGCAATATTGGCGATATTTGAGCCCAGCACATTTCCGACAGCGGTGTCTGTTTTGCCGTCCAGAGCAGCGGTTGCCGAGACCATCATTTCAGGGGCGGAAGAGCCCATGGCAAGGATAGTCATGCCAATGACAAGTGGTGTAACACCAAAATTTTTAGCAAGCGCCGCAGCGCCATAAACAAGTCGATCTGCGCTCCATACCAGTAAGGTTAGGCCGATACAGAGAAACACGATGGCTTCGAGCATTGTTATCCCTTTTGTAAAAGTGTGCTGGATTGAATCACTACTGCATGCCGGGTGTGGGACTGTGATCCAATTGGGGGTGATAAATATAAGAGACCAATTTTGACGGTTCGGTCATGAAAAAGAAAGCAAAAGGGGTGAGAAATTGATTAATAGAGGAGGATTTTTATGTCCTTGGCGAAGAGCCTGAACAGGGCGGGACGGATCCGACTCAAAGAGGGGAGGCGTTTTGGGCTTGGCGTACACTGTAATTGTCAACCGGACCGAGAAATCACAGACTTCTTACAGTTCATCTCTTGAGTTGCTAGCATATTCTACCTATCATCAAAGACATAAAGATAACTAATTAATTCTATTCATATAATGTCGCTTGTTATGATAGCAGGTGGGTAATTGGACAGGCAGGACGGCCAAAATAAGGTAACTATGGAGCAGACAGAAGCGTTGGTTTCCATCCGGCATATGACTTTCTCCCGTGGTGAGCGGAAAATCTTCGATGATGTGTCGCTGGATGTGCCGAAGGGCAAAGTGACGGCGATCATGGGGCCCTCAGGGATCGGAAAGACCACCTTGCTACGGCTTATTGGGGGACAGATCTTACCGGATAGCGGCGATATCTGGTTCGACGGCTGGAATATACCAACCCTTAGCCGAAGCGAGCTGTATCAAGCACGCAAGAAAATGAGCATGTTATTCCAGTCCGGGGCGTTGTTCACTGACATGACGGTGTTTGACAATGTGGCCTTTCCGCTGCGCGAGCATACAGAGTTACCGGAAGATTTGTTGCGTACCTTGGTACTGCTCAAACTTGAGGCCGTTGGTCTTAGAGGAGCAGCTCAGCTAACGCCGAGTGAACTCTCTGGTGGTATGGCCCGGCGGGCCGCACTGGCAAGGGCGATAGCCCTTGACCCCGATCTTATTTTGTACGATGAACCTTTTGCCGGCCAAGACCCGATTACTATGGGCGTGATCGTAAAGCTGATCCGCGATCTTAACCTGGCGCTCGGTATTACATCGGTGATTGTTTCCCACGATGTGCCTGAGGTAATGAGTATTGCCGATCATGTCTATATTCTTTCTGGTAGCCAGATTATTGGTCAGGGCACGCCGCAGCAGCTATTGGATAATCCCGATCCACGTATTCGCCAGTTTATTGATGGCTACGCCGATGGGCCGGTGCCGTTCCGCTATCCTGCCTTGCCAATGGAGCAGGATTTGTTTGCGAGTGATGGCAAGGAGCAGCAAGCATGATCACTGAGTTTGTTTCCCGTCAGGGCCGGCGGGCGCTGGATATATTCCAGACTATGGGCCGGGCAACACTGGTACTTTACGGCGCGCTGGTTAGTCGGCCTCAACCTGGCAGGATGTTCCCGCTGTTGCTGCGACAGCTGTATTCGGTCGGTGTGCTGTCGGTAGCGATTATTTTGGTTTCAGGCCTGTTCATCGGCATGGTTTTGAGTCTGCAAGGTTATATTGTGCTGGTGGACTTCGGGGCCGAAACCAGCCTTGGCCAAATGGTTGCTTTGTCTTTGCTGCGAGAGTTGGGGCCGGTGGTGACCGCTTTGCTGTTCGCCGGACGGGCTGGCTCGGCATTGACGGCTGAAATTGGCTTGATGAAAACCACCGAGCAGCTGTCGAGTATGGAAATGATGGCCGTTGATCCTCTACGTCTGGTGATTGCACCGCGTTTTTGGGCCGGTGTCATTTCGTTGCCGCTGCTGACGATGCTGTTCTGCGCTGTCGGTATCTGGGGCGGTCAGCTGGTAGGCGTAGATTGGAAAGGGATTGATTACGGCAGCTTCTGGTCGGTGATGCAGTCTTCGGTCGACCTTGGTTACGATATTGGTAACAGCATTATCAAGTCTGTGGTGTTTGCCATTACCGTCACATGGATTGCGGTATTTAATGGGTACGATGCGGCACCGACATCCGAAGGGATCAGTCGGGCAACGACCCGTACCGTGGTGAATTCGTCTTTGGCTGTGCTGGGCTTGGATTTCGTCCTTACCGCCATGATGTTTGGCAACTGATAAAGCCGCAATGCGGTAATACAACAGGGAAAAAACTGATGCAGCAAGCGAAAAAACTAGAATTATGGGTAGGCAGCTTTGTATTGGCTGGCTTTGCAGCCCTACTGGTGTTGATCTTCAAGGTTGCCGATGTACAGAACTTGGGGGGATCGGACACCTATACCCTTGAGGCGCATTTCGACAATATTGGCGGCTTGAAAGTTCGCTCGCCGATCAAGGTTGGTGGGGTGACGGTGGGGAAAATCACTAAGATTAGTTTAGAAGCGGAAACCTATGTGCCGGTGGTGACCCTGGCGATAGAGAAAAAATTTGGGTATTTCCCTGAGACGAGCTCGGCCGCCATTTTGACCTCTGGCCTATTGGGCGAGCAGTACCTTGGGATTTCCCCTGGCTTTGTTGATGAAGGCATTGAGATGCTTACAGATGGTGGTTTGATTGAGGACACCCGATCCGCACTCGTTTTGGAAGATATGATTGGCCAGGTGTTGTATAGCATCGGTGAAGACAGTAACTAAGAGAGCACACTTATGAAATGGTTTCGTTATGTACTTATGATGTTTATCTGCTTGCCGCTGGTTTCGCAGGCTGCTGTGGTCGACAAGAGCAACCCCTACACTATGATGGAGCAGGTATCGAAGGCAACGTTTGCCCGCTTGAAGTCGGAGCAGAGTTCGATCCAGCAAAATCCTGAACGTTTGCGCACCATCGTGCAGCAAGAGTTGCTGCCTTATATCAATACTCGCTATGCCGCTTATAAGGTATTGGGTCCTAACTTGAAAAAAACCACGGAGCAGCAGCGTAATAACTTTGTGGCCGCGTTCACTGACTACCTGGTTGCCTCTTATGCTCAAGTGCTGACCCAGTATACGGATCAGGACATTGAAATCGAGTCGCCAAAATCGATCCCGGACAATCGCACTGTGGTGTCTGTCCGTGTAGATATTGTTGATACCAAGCGCCCACCTATCCGTCTGGATTTCAAGTTACGTAAGAACAAGAAAATTGGCGAATGGCAAGGCTTTGATATGGTGGCTGAAGGGGTCAGCATGATCTCGACTAAACAGAGTGAGTGGAGTGGTCAGCTGCGCAGCCAGGGTGTTGATGCTGTGACCCAAGATCTGAAGCGCTTAGCGGCCAAGCCAATCCGTCGTGAGTCAGAAAACAATGACTAAGCAAAAGATTGGGTGGCAAGCTCAGGAAAATGGTCTTTACCGCTTGTCAGGGGCATTGGAACGTGACACAGTTCCAGCTTTTTGGCAGCAACGCCATGAATGGATGCCGCAAGATAGCGCTGTACAGCTTGATCTGGCGGCGGTTGGGCGGATCGACTCTGCTGGCATGGTGATGTTGCTGCACGTATACCAACAGCTGAGCCTGAATGGGGCTGAGCTGAAAATATTGAATGTGCCAGAGCAGCTTGTCACGCTGCTTCGTCTGAGTCACGTTGAGTCAATGTTAGCTGCTTGCATTGAATGAGCAGCGAAAGAGGATAGCTTGTGGAAATCTCTGAAATTAAGAATATTCTAGAAAATGCTCTGGAACTTGACGAAGTGATCGTCAAGAGCGATGGCAGCCACTACGAAGTGATTGCCGTTGGCGCCATATTTGAAGGTATGAACCGTGTTAAAAAACAGCAGGCTATCTACGGCCCGCTGATGGGGCAGATCGCAGCGAATGAAATTCATGCGTTGAGCATCAAAACGTACACGCCTGAAGAATGGGCGCGTGACAAAAAATTGATGTCCCTGTCTTAAGAGGTAATGATGCAGAAGTTTCGAATCCAGGGCGGTGGCCCATTGAGTGGCGAAGTCTCCATTTCTGGTGCTAAGAATGCAGCATTGCCTATTTTGTTCGCAGCCCTATTGGCCGAAGAGCCGGTAGAAGTCGCGAATGTGCCAAAGTTACGTGACATCGACACCACCATGGAACTACTGAGCCGCTTGGGCGCCAAAGTCTCCCGAAATGGTTCAGTCCATGTGGATGCAGGCCCGGTCAATGAGTTCTGTGCGCCGTATGAGTTGGTGAAAACCATGCGTGCATCAATTTGGGCGCTGGGCCCGCTAGTGGCTCGTTTCGGTCAAGGCCAGGTGTCTCTGCCGGGCGGCTGTGCAATTGGTGCTCGTCCTGTGGATCTACATATCCACGGCCTTGAGCAGCTAGGTGCAGAAATCACCTTGGAAGAAGGTTATGTGAAAGCCTCGGTTGATGGTCGCCTGAAAGGTGCCCATATTGTGATGGATAAAGTCAGCGTGGGTGCGACCGTGACTATCATGTCTGCGGCAACACTGGCCGAAGGCACAACCGTTATCGAAAATGCGGCCCGCGAGCCGGAAATTGTCGATACGGCTGATTTTCTCAATACGCTGGGTGCGAAGATTACTGGTGCCGGGACCGATACCATCACTATCGAAGGTGTTGAGCGTTTGGGTGGCGGCTACCACGAAGTCGTCGCTGACCGTATCGAAACCGGTACATTCTTGGTTGCTGCTGCTGTCTCTGGCGGTAAGATCATGTGTCGCAATGCCCGTCCATCATTGATGGAAGCGGCGTTGGCCAAGCTTGAAGAAGCCGGCGCTAAGGTTGAAACCGGTGATGACTGGATCAGCTTAGACATGACTGACCGTGAGCTAAAAGCCGTTAATATCCGCACGGCGCCGCATCCAGGTTTCCCAACAGACATGCAGGCGCAGTTCTCGTTGTTGAATTTGATGGCGAAAGGAACGGGGATCATTACTGAAACGATCTTCGAAAACCGTTTCATGCATATCCCTGAGCTGATCCGTATGGGTGCTCATGCAGAAATCGAAGGCAACACGGTGATCTGTGGTGATACCGATGGCCTGAGCGGTGCTCAGGTAATGGCCACGGACTTGCGTGCCTCTGCCAGCCTAGTGATTGCCGGTAGCATCGCGAAAGGTGAGACGATAGTTGATCGTATCTATCACATCGACCGCGGCTACGAGCATATTGAAGACAAGTTCAGTGCCTTAGGCATGAACATCGAGCGTTTTAGCGAGTAATGATAATTACCGTTTGAATGACATAAAAAAACCAGCCTTTCGGCTGGTTTTTTTGTGTCTTTTTTTCGGACCGTATAGCCTATCGCCCCTGGCCTGAGTTTTTAATACCCACTTGGTTCATCACCAATTTTCACTGTCAGGTTAGTCGGCTTGCCGTTGCGTAGTACTTTCATCTCGACTTCAGTACCTGGGCGGAGTTCGGTAACGACATCCAGTACGTTACGGCGGTCAGTGATCCGTTTACCGTCAATCTCTATCAAGATATCCTGCACTTTGAAGCCAGCGTTGGCGGCCGGGCCGTTAGGATCCATACCCATAACGATGATCCCGCTGATCTGCTCGGCATCATATAGCCTTGCCATGACAGGGTTGATATCCCGCGCTTCCAAGCCAATATAGCCGCGAATAACCCGCCCGTCGGCAATCAGCTTATCCATGATTTTCTGGGTTAGCTCATAGGGAATCGCAAACGAGATACCGTAGGTTTCAATATCCGTTGTCTGTTGGAAGGAAGCCGTATTGATCCCGACAAGCTCGCCGCGGGTATTGACTAGGGCACCACCAGAGTTGCCTTCGTTAATGGCTGCATCGGTTTGTAAGAAGTCCTGCCGGCCATAGAAGCTCATTCCCGAGCGGCCGGTAGCGGAGATGATCCCGTAAGTGGTGGTCTGGCCCAGGTTGTATGGGTTGCCGATTGCCAGCACCACATCACCGACGGCGGGACGGTAGTCAGGACTGGTTGGGATCACCGGTAAATTATCGGCTTGGATTTTCAACACCGCCAAATCGGTACGCTGATCTTTACCGATCAGTTGGGCGGTGAGGATACGGCCGTCCTGCAGCGCAACAATAACTTGATCGGCTTCTGCCACAACATGATAGTTGGTGACGATATAACCTTTGTCGCTCATGATCACGCCCGAGCCCAAGCCTTGGGTGCTAAGTTGCAGGCGGTCTTCGGCATTGTAGCGGCGGTTGTAGATATTCACGACTGCCGGGGAAGCGCGGCGAACGGCATAGTTAAAAGAAACTTGGGTCTGGTTAACTTCAACCGGGGCCAATACCTGAGGCGTATCGAACATTTGGGTGCGAAGGGCAGGGAAGATAAGCAGCAGGGCGATGGCTGTCACGACACCAAGCAAAATGGATCTAGCCAAAAAAGCCAGCATGTTCGCTCCCTTGAGTGAATAAACTACTGATAATAATCGAAGAGGGTATCATTACCTTAGACAAGATACCAAATGTTGGCTGTGTATTTTATTGAATAAATGAATGAAAGTTTAGTCGGAACTAAGCTGGTTCCGTGGTGGGAGAAAAGGCATATGGCAGCCGGGCAGGCCGGCTGCCTGTGGGGCGGGTTAGCGGATGATAAGATAAAGGACGCTGTTGTCTCGTTTGACCTCAAGGGCCAGTACACTCGGTTTTTTATCAAGGGCTTTTCTCAGCTCACCCAGATTACGGACGGCTTGTCGATTGACGCCGAGGATAATGTCCCCTTCTTGCAGGCCAAAACGGGCAGCTTCGGAGTTCTCCTGCAGACTAGTGACCTTGACACCTTTGGCACCATCACTCGATGTGGTATTGGCGAACTCAGCACCGGCCAGACCCTCATGTAAACTCTCTGCTTTTACCTTGTTGGCGGAGCTTTCCTGCAGCTTAGCGGTGACATCTATTTCTTTGCCGTCACGGACAATACCCAGCGTCACACCTTTGCCTGCACCCAGGGTGGCGATTTTAGCTCTCAGCTCACCAAAGGTGCGGATCTGCTTACCATTAACCGATACGATGATATCCCCGGCTTTTAAGCCCGCTTTCTCGGCAGCGGAGTCAGGCATCACCTGGTTGATGAAGGCGCCATGGTTGGTCTCGTAGCCAAAAGCTTCAGCTAGCTCGGAGGTCAGCTCACCGCCTTGTACGCCAAGGATACCGCGTTTGACTTCGCCAAATTCGAGGATTTGCTCGGTCAGGTTTTTCACCATGTTGACCGGGATAGCAAAGCCAATCCCGACATTGCCGCCATTGGGGCCGAGGATTGCAGTATTGATGCCGATCAGTTCGCCGTTGAGATTGACCAGGGCACCGCCAGAGTTACCGCTGTTGATGGCGGCATCGGTCTGGATGAAGTTTTCGAAGTTTTCGATATTCAGTCCGCTGCGGCCAAGGGCTGAGATGATCCCGGAGGTGACTGTTTGGCCGAGGCCGAATGGGTTACCGATGGCGACGGCAAAGTCGCCGACGCGCAGTCTGTCGGAGTCGGCTAGTTTTATTTGGGTCAGGTCGCTGGCGTCTTTCAGCTTGAGCAGGGCGATATCCGACATTTCATCGCTACCGATCAGTTCGGCGGTGACCTCTCGTCCATCATGTAGCTGGACCATGATCTTGTCTGCACCACCGATTACATGGTGGTTGGTAACGATATAGCCTTTGTCGGCGTCGACAATCACTCCCGAGCCTAAACCGCGGAAAGGGCGCTCTCGAATTTGTTCTTCAGGAAAGTCTGGGCCGAAAAAGAAGCGGAATGTTTCGGGTAAACGCTGTTTGGATACTTGCTTACCTTCAACGGCAATGCTGACGACTGCAGGGGTAACTTGCTCTAGCATTGGGGCTAGGCTGGGCATCTGCTGGTTGTTAACTGACTGGGGAAGGGCGGCTGTTGCCGTCACTGGGGTAATAACAGAGCTGATACCGATGGTCAGGGCGCTTAAAACAAGTATTGTTTTTTTCATTATGACTAAACTCCGATTTTCAAGTCCAAGTGCAGGCACACTTCCTAGTATGTTGATATACCTGCTTTATCTCAGACTTGAAAACGGGTGTTTAGTTCCTAAGATTTTTTTAGCTCGCCTTTGACTCTTCAGTTTCAGGCTTTAGCTCGTCGGCAACGGGTTCTGGTTTTTGGTCTTTTAGCAGGCCCGTAGCACCATTGGCGTAATCGCGTGGCTGTTCGTCCTGAGCTTCTTTGGTGTCTTTCACCGCTTCCAGTGTACTGATTCGGCGGGCAAATGGGTTATCTTGAGCCGGTAGGTTCGGCATCAGCTCGGTCGATGTTTTCGCCATGTGTTCGTAAAGCTTGCTGTAGTCTTTGGCGATGTTATCCAGCAGATCTGAGCTCTGGGCGAAATGGTCAACCAGCTCCTGACGGAACTGCTCGAGTTCATATTTTGACTTCTCTAGCTCTTTTTTCAGTTCTTTTTGCTGCTTCAAGCCTTTATTGCTCAGCCGCGTGGCAAAGGCACCGACAATGGCACCGGCAATGAAAATCAACAGCGCATAAATCCAAGCCATGAAAAACTCCTTTTGCTCTTTTATGGGGACAGGGGGATAACGGCACCGTGGGGCAGGCGTACCTGCGGGGGAAACGGTAAACGCTTATCATCATCCCTGTTGTATAACACTGAGATTTAATTGGTGCTGAATAGATCACCAACTTCATCTGCTCATCAACTTGTTTAGATACTATACATGTACATGGAGCAGCATGGTACTATCTCGCACATGGATAATGACGGTTTGGGCTTAACAAGGATGACCCCACAACAAAAATATCAACACGACCTTGAGCGCAGCGACTTTGTTGCCGATCCGGCTCAGGCGATGGCCGTAGGCCACCTTGATGACCTCTATCACCGGCTTCAGGCCCCACGGGCTGTACCACAAAGAAGCTGGGCTGATCGTTTGATGCGCCGTCCGGCTGAGCCTGCAGCACCGGTAAAAGGGCTCTATTTCTGGGGCGGGGTAGGGCGTGGCAAGACGTATCTGGTCGATACGTTTTATGACTGCCTACCGACAAAACGCAAGATGCGGGTCCATTTTCACCGTTTCATGCACCGGGTTCACCAGGAGCTGAAACAGCTGGAGCAGCAGTCGGATCCGCTGGAAGTTGTCGCCGAACGGTTTTGTGTTGAAACCGATATTATTTGCTTTGATGAGTTTTTTGTCTCAGATATTACCGATGCGATGATCCTTGGTACCCTGTTCGAAGCCCTGTTCCGCCGGGGTATCACGTTGGTGGCAACGTCGAATATTCCCCCCGATGAGCTTTACCGAAATGGCCTACAGCGAGCCCGCTTCCTTCCTGCTATTGAACTTATTAAGACCCACTGCGAAGTGGTGAATGTGGACTCTGGAATTGATTACCGGTTGCGAACGCTGGAGCAGGCTGAAATATACCATTTCCCGCTAGACGAACAGGCTGAACACAATATGCTGCATTATTTCGAGCAGTTGGCCGCTGGCGAGCATCGAGTGGGGGGGACGATTGAGATCAATAACCGGGCCCTGCCGATCCGGCATGAAGGAGAGGGGGTGATCCATTTTGATTTCTCCACCCTGTGCCAAACTGCCCGTAGCCAGAGTGATTATATGGAGCTGTCGCAGATCTACCATACTGTCTTGTTGTCTGGGGTGACGCAGATGGTTGAGGACGACAGCGATACAGCCCGGCGCTTTATCGCCCTTGTCGATGAATTCTACGAACGCAACGTCAAATTGATTATTTCTGCCGAAGTGGGCTTGGCGCAATTGTATCAGGGCGAAAGGTTGGCTTTCGAGTTTAAGCGTTGCTGTTCACGACTGATCGAAATGCAGAGCCACGACTATTTAGCCAGTGCGCACCTGCCATAATGCCGCTGAGGTAGGGGTTGGTCATTGTTGTAAAAAAGGCTCTAAATAGAGGCTGATAACTTTTAGTTTTGGGCCTTAGCCCCGTCAAGTGAAAAAATCGTAATTTTTTTTCAAAAAAAGGTGATTTTTTCTCCACCCTTCCCTATAATCTTGCGACCCACCGTACCTGTAACGGCAAAAGCCGGGAGTGCCAACTACTCGAAGGGGTTATGACTGGGGCTCTGTACAGAGGGAGCATACTGCTCCTGTAAAGTGAAACTATTTAATTTTGGGTAATAATTAGCATGAAAACTTTCGTTGCTAAACCAGAAACAGTAAAACGTGACTGGTATGTTGTTGACGCTGAAGGTAAAACTCTTGGTCGTCTAGCAACTGAAATCGCATCTCGTCTACGTGGTAAGCACAAGCCGGAATACACTCCGCACGTTGACACTGGTGACTACATCGTAGTTATCAACGCTGAAAAAGTTGCAGTAACTGGTGCTAAGCGCACTGACAAGATGTACCACCGCCACACTGGTTACATCGGTGGTCTGAAGTCTATCAGCTTCGAGAAACTTCTTGACAAGAAACCAGAGATGATTATTGAAACTGCTGTTAAAGGCATGCTTCCTAAAGGTCCTCTAGGCCGTGCTATGTACCGTAAACTGAAAGTTTACGCAGGTACTGAGCACAATCACGCTGCACAACAGCCTAAAGTTCTAGACATCTAATTGGGGAAGATGACAATGGCAGAGAATCAATACTACGGCACTGGTCGCCGCAAGAGCTCAGCTGCTCGTGTTTTCATTAAACCGGGTACTGGCAACATCGTAATCAACAAGCGTAGCATCGAAGAATACTTCGGTCGCGAAACTGCTCGCATGGTTGTTCGTCAGCCTCTAGAGCTAGTAGAAATGCTTGAGAAGCTTGACCTATACATCACTGTTAAAGGTGGTGGTATTACTGGTCAATCTGGTGCTATCCGTCACGGTATCACTCGTGCACTTATGGAATACGATGAAACTCTACGTCCAGCACTACGCGCAGCGGGTTATGTAACTCGTGATGCACGTAAAGTTGAACGTAAGAAAGTTGGTCTACGTAAAGCACGTCGTCGTCCACAGTTCTCTAAGCGTTAATTTTACGCTTCAGAATTTATTCTGGAAACTGTGTGCAAAAGCTCAACCTTCGGGTTGGGCTTTTTTATTATCTGAATTATCCGCCTGTTTCGTCACATCTAAGCAACATTTCCTCCGTGCTTAGCGGTATATCCGCGCCTTTCTTTGATCCTTTTAGCAGTTTAAATTAGCTATACAACAGCCTTTTGTACTATTAAAAATAACAAAAAGAACATACCTCTCACATTTGTTGCGAAAAGGTAGCTTTGTCTTGTCAAAAAGTGGGGTTTTATTTATCATTTGGCGTGATAAGCAACAGCTTTGTATCACCATTTTGGCCTTCCGGGTTGGAAGGGAGCTGTTGTTTCTTTCCGTTGAAAGTTAGCCGTAAGCTCCAGGGACGCACAAGGACATAATAATAATCCAGAGCGGGAGCACATGGGAGAATGTTGGATGAGCAATGCGCCAGTAAGTAACGGCCGACGCCGCTTCCTGACTGCGACGACTTCGGTTGTTGGAGGCTTGGGTGCAGCCGCTGTAGCCGTGCCTTTTATCAAATCATGGAACCCGAGCGCGAGAGCAAAAGCCGCGGGAGCACCAGTTGAAGTTGATATCAGTAAGTTGGAAGAAGGCCAAATGGTTCGCGTCGAGTGGCGTGGTAAACCTGTTTGGGTGGTCCGCCGTAGCGACGCTGTTTTGAAAGAATTGGGTGGCCATGACGGCCAGCTTCGTGATCCGTCTTCGGCGGAACCTCAGCAGCCCGGATATGCCCAGAATGAATTTCGTTCAGTTAAACCTGAAATCTTTTTAGCCGTCGGTATTTGTACCCACCTAGGCTGTTCACCTACCTATTTACCTAATACCTTCAGTGAGCAGGTCAATGGTATTTCGTCTGGATTTTTCTGCCCATGCCACGGGTCGAAATTTGATATGGCGGGCCGGGTTTTTGCTGGGGTGCCAGCGCCATTGAACCTGGTGGTGCCACCTCATACATTCCTGGATGATAATACCATTGTGGTTGGTCAGGACGAGGAGAATGCCTAATGGATGCATTACTTGGATGGTTTGAAAAACGCCTGCCAGTGATGAATGCCTATAAGAAGCATTTGTCAGAGTACCCAATGCCGAAGAACTTCAACTTCTGGTATATCTTTGGCTCTTTGGCCATGCTGGTGTTGGTCAACCAGATCATTACCGGGATCTGGCTGACAATGAACTACGTGCCTTCCGGCGACGGGGCTTTTGCCTCGATAGAATACATCATGCGTGATGTTGAGTACGGGTGGCTACTTCGTTACATGCACTCGACGGGGGCTTCGGCATTTTTTGTCGTGGTTTACCTGCATATGTTCCGTGGCTTGATCTACGGCTCTTACCAGAAACCTCGTGAGCTGTTGTGGCTGTTCGGGATGCTGATCTTCTTGGTGTTAATGGCCGAAGCCTTTATGGGGTACCTATTGCCATGGGGCCAGATGTCTTACTGGGGGGCGCAGGTTATTATTTCGCTGTTTGGTGCCATTCCAGTGATCGGCGATGATCTGACATTGTGGATCCGTGGTGACTACGTGATCTCCGGTGCGACACTGAACCGCTTCTTCGCCCTTCACGTTATTGCGCTGCCAATCGTGCTGCTACTGCTGGTTGTACTACACATTCTCGCATTGCACGAAGTGGGCTCAAACAACCCGGACGGTATCGAAACCAAGTTACCTAAAGGCAGCAAGGGGGAAGACTATAAGACCCAGTTCCCGTTCCACTCTTACTACAGCAAGAAGTACGACATTATCGACTCTATCCCTTTCCATCCTTACGGGACGGTGAAAGATATGGTGGGTGTGGCGGTGTTTGCCTTCCTGTTCAGTTACGTGATCTTTTTCAACCCAGAGATGGGCGGCTACTTCCTTGAGCCACCTAACTTTGAAGCGGCCAACCCGCTGAAGACCCCTGAGCACATTGCACCGGTTTGGTATTTCACTCCGTTCTACGCCATCTTGCGTGCGGTACCGGACAAGCTGCTGGGTGTTATTGCGATGGGAGCCTCGATTGTTGTGCTGTTCCTACTGCCATGGCTGGATCGCTGTAAGGTGCGTTCATACCGCTATCGCAGCAAGCTTCACCTGGCCAATATCGTCCAGTTCACTATCAGCTTCGTTGCATTGGGTATTCTGGGGGCACTGCCAGCAACCCCGACGTACACCCTTATGGCGCAGATCTTCAGCTTTGCGTATTTCATGTTCTTCGTTCTGCTGTTCTTCTATAGCAAAAATGAAGCAACCAAACCGCTACCAGAGAGGGTAACATTCAAATGAAGACGTTGATTGTAATGCTATTTGCCCTGCTACCGTCTCTGGCTATGGCGGCGGGCCCATCGGTGCCGTTGGATAAAGCAGGCAATGATCTGACGGATAAGGCTTCGCTGCAGCGTGGTGCCCAGACCTTCATGAACTACTGTTTCGGTTGTCACGCGACCCAATACCAGCGTTATGAACGAGTCGCAACGGATTTTGGCATCCCCTCTGATCTGATGATGGAAAACATGGTGTTTGATCCTGAAGCCAAGATTGGTGATCTGATGATCAATGCGATCCCGACTGAATACGCCGCGGCGTCTTTCGGTGCGCCTGCACCTGACTTGACCATGGTGGCCCGAGTTCGCGGCAGTGACTGGCTATATACCTACCTGCGTTCATTCTATGCGGATCCTAGCCGTCCGTTTGGGGTGAACAACGTGGTTTTCCCAAGCGTGGGTATGCCTCATGTGCTGGAAGAGCTGCAAGGTGTGCCGAGCAAAGTGTACGAATTCCGCCTGATTGATGGCGAAGAAGTGCAGGTATATGTTGGTATCGAATCTGATGGAACGGGTGAGTTGAACGATGAAGAATATGATGAGGCTGTCCGTGATCTCGTCAATTTCCTCGAATATTCAGCAGAGCCAATGAAATTAGAACGCCAGCGAATGGGTTACTGGGTTATGGGCTTTATCGTGATATTCTTTGTACTAACATTACTGTTGAAGAAAGAATATTGGCGTGATGTCCACTGATCAGGTAATCTAGTGGGTTAGAATCTCGCAATGGGGGCCGGTGCCCCCGTTGCTTTTTGTGTATTTAAGTATACTGGAGGGGTTAATGGCTGTTGCTGCCAATAAACGCTCGGTGATGACTCTGTATTCTGATGCTTCTGACATCTACAGCCATCAGGTGCGTATCGTACTAGCAGAAAAAGGTGTAAGCGTTGAAATTGAGCTGGTTGACCCAAACAACCTGCCGGAAGATTTGCTTGACCTAAACCCGTACAACTCTGTGCCGACCTTGGTTGACCGTGAGCTTGCACTTTACCAAGCAAGTATCATTATGGAGTACTTGGATGAGCGTTTCCCTCATCCGCCATTGATGCCTGTTTACCCTGTTGCTCGTGGTAACAGCCGTTTGATGATGTACCGTATCGAACGTAACTGGTACACATTGGCTGAGAAAGTGAATAACGGCACAGCTGACGAGGCTGATAAAGCGCGTAAGCAACTGCGTGAAGAGCTGATGGCTCTTGCCCCAGTATTTGCTGAGTTCCCTTACTTCATGAGCGAAGAGTTCAGCTTGGTTGACTGTTACCTGGCACCGCTGTTGTGGCGTCTGCCTGAAATGGGTATCGAGCTGACTGGTGCTGGTGCCAAAGAAGTCAAAAACTACATGACTCGCGTATTTGAGCGTGACTCGTTCTTGGCCTCGTTGACTGAAGCAGAGCGCGAAATGCGTTTGGCTGGCAATTAATGATGGACATCGACAACATGACACCGCGTAGACCATATTTGTTGCGCGCTTTCTATGATTGGCTGGTAGATAACGACTTGACCCCGCACTTGGTGGTTGATGCAACGCTACCGGGTGTCAAGGTTCCGATGGAATTTGTCAGTGATGGACAAATTGTCCTGAACGTTGCCCCGCGTGCGGTCGGTAATTTGGAGCTGGGCAACGAGGCTATCAGCTTCAGTGCTCGCTTTAGTGGCCGACCTCATACGGTGATTGTCCCGCTTTATGCCGCTATGGCTATCTATGCCCGCGAAAACGGTGCTGGCACTATGTTCGAGCCAGAGCCTGCTTATGCGACTGATATGGCTGACATTGAAGAGGTGGAAGGTATTGTTGAAGAGCAACCTCAGGAAGCGCTTGCGCCTGTTGAGGCGGTGACTGAAGCTGTATCTGAATCCGAACCCGATGATGAGCCACCGCGCCCTCGTGGCCGCCCAAGCCTCCGCGTAGTGAAATAATCACGCCGTAAACGTGGTGAAGTCAACGCATAAAAAAACGCAGCTATCGCTGCGTTTTTCTTTTCTGGGTCCATTCTTTTGACGCTAACCTTAGTCCTCAGGGTATTCAAACACCTTAACGACTTTCTTTACGCCAGACACATTGCGGGCGATATCGGCGGCAACGTTACCCTGCTCACGGCTGATATAGCCGAGCAGGAACACCTCCTGACCTTCGGTGACTACCTTGATGGTCGCATCCCGCAACTGTTTGCTTCCGATGATCTGGGCCTTAACCTTGGTGGTCAGCCAGCTGTCTTTGCTGACTTCACCCATCAAGGGTAATGGGCGGATCTGGAGCTGGTTGTATACCGTGTTGACGTTTTTCAGCTCACGCACTTGTTGTTCGAGCTGGCGGCTGTAGGCCTGATCGGTAGCCTGGCCGACCAGCAATACTTTTCCTTCCACGGCAATAGCATTTACCCGGGTATGCTGTCGGTAAGGCGGCTTGTTGGCCAGACCGCCGACTTCCATTTCGATTTCTTGGTCATGCCATTGCTGGGTGACCGAGCGGTTGTCAGCCGGGTCTAAAGCGGCACAAGCCTGTAGGCCGAATGCCAGCAGGAGAACAAATAGCGAACGCCAGTTCATGGTTTACCTTCCTTGTTGAGCTTATCCTTCGTGATGGGGGAACAAGACCTTGTCGATCAGATCACACAGGCAATGGACCACCAACAGTTGCCCTTCCTGGATCCGGGCTGTGCGCTGTGACGGAATGCGGATCTCGACATCTTGGATACCGAGCAGGCCTGCCATTTCGCCACCGTCTTTGCCGGTCAGGGCAATAATAGTCATATCTCGGGTCAGGGCCGCTTCCATGGCCTTGATAATATTCTTGCTGTTGCCGCTGGTCGACAGTACGAATAGGATATCGCCGGCCTGGCCTAGAGCCCTAACTTGCTTAGAGAAAATTTCATCGTGGTGATAGTCGTTTGCCACTGCCGTCAGGGTAGTAGTATCAGCCGTAAGAGAAAGGGCTGGCAGGCTTGGACGCTCGGTCTCGAAGCGGTTGATCAGGCAGGAAGCAAAATGCTGCGAGTGTGCAGCCGAACCACCATTACCGCAGCAGAGGATTTTGTTGCCATTGAGCAGGCTTTGCACCATGACCTGAGCTGCCTGGGAAATTGCGTCTGGCAGAGCCTCGGCGGCGGCAATCTGGGTTTGGATGCTTTCAGTGAAACTTTCTTTGATGCTCTCTAGCATGGATTAACCTTCTACTAGGATGTTGGTAAACCATTCGATCTGTGGGGGGATACCTTCGAGCGATACCACATCAAATCGAAACTCTGTGTGTTCAATGGCGAAGCCATTTTTCTTAAGCCAAAATAAGGCTGCACGCTTAACGCGTTGCTGTTTGCGCCAGTTTACCGCTTCTGCGGCCGAACCGTAATGGTTGTTTTTACGGAATTTAACTTCGACGAAGACCCAGCACTGTTTATCGCGCATGATCAGGTCTATTTCGCCGTTGCGGCATTGGAAGTTACGGGTGTGAGATTGCAGGCCATGGCGGCAGAGATACTGCTCGGCCATAGCCTCGTAGGTTTGCCCTTGCTGACGCTTATTGAGCGGACTCAATACCGTTCCCGGTATAGATAGCCCAGCTAAGCTTACGTTGGATCACACACTCGTCATCCAGGCTGAGCTGGCCGGTATTGCCCTGGGTCGTGTAGTTATCGACCACACGCATCTGTGGCAGCTCGGACACCATTTTGTAGGCATCCATCCCGAAGGCATGAAGGCGGACATCGGTGTTTTGGCTGTCCGGCCACAATTCTTCATAGCGGTTCATGAAGTTGTGGTTGGCATCAATAAGTAGCGGGATATCGCTAAACTCGATGCCGCGGATTTCTGATGTGTTGGCATCACGATCCGGGTAGCTGCGTGAGCTGGCGTACAGTTTCGGTTGCGAGGCATCCGGGTTGATGGCCACTTCGATAAACGGCTTGAGCAGGGTCAGCTCGTTGACATTGGCGATCAGGTACACCGCATCGGTATCACGGCGGCTACGTGGCTCGGCTTCAAGATCCATTCCCAGTACCTGCTGCATTTGCTTGATGCGGGCTTGGCTATCGGTCAAACCAAATACCGCGGCAATCTCCTGCTGGATCTGCTTGCGCGAGCTGAACTGGCGGGTTGCCGGTGTATTGCCGGTCAGTTGCTGCCATTGTTCGATAAAGGCATTGCTGACACGTCCGCCAAAGCTGTTGCCAGGAGCTAATACCATCGGGTATTGGTGACCCTTGGCAAAGAGGTGGCGAGCAGCCTGCTCGGCTTCCTGCTCAGGAGAGAGAGAGAAGTAGCAGGCATTCTCTTGGGTCAACTGGCTTGGATCTGGTTCATTGAGGGCTAACAGGGCAATGTTGCTGCTGTTGGAGCGCTGGAACTCGGTGATCTTGTTTTTGCGCAGAGGACCGATCACCATCTCGACGCCGCTTTGCTCGAGCTTGGCCACAATCGTTGCCATGCTTTCGGCTTCCGTATCGTAGACGGTCAGCTCGGTTTGTGCCTCACGGCCGGTGTCGTCAAGCATGGCATTGATAAAGCCATCGCGGACCGCTTTGCCCGATTGCTCGAAACGGCCGGTGAGGGGCAGCAGCAGGGCAACATTATCGAGCTGGGCTATTTCCAGCGACATAATGCTGTCCAGATCGGTTGGCAGGTATTGATTCGCCGGGTGGTAAGGGTGACTGGCCAGCCAATCTTCGACCATGCCCTTGAGTTTGACTGGGCGCTGGGAGTAAGTGTTTTTCAGCACCGCCAGCTGGATCCAGCCACGCAGAACCTCTTCGTCACCGGTAAGGGTAACGGATTGGAGCTGGTTATTGCTGTAGTTGGACAAGTCCTGCCACAGATTCTGCCAGTTCGCGGCTTTCTGGTCATTGTTCAGGTACTGATCCAGTGCGGTACGCGAACGGGCTGCGTTGAGCGGCTGGTTGGTCTGACGGAAAAGCTCAGCCCGCAGCATGTGGTAGCGCAGGTACTGGCTGTCGGCCAGGGTCCACCATGGCTGGAAGTTCAGTGAATCAAGGGCGGCCTTAGGCTGGCCTTGCTGATAGCCCAGGGTCGCCCGTGCTAACTGCCATTCTGCCATCTGCAGCGGATCCATGTTCATCCGGCCTAGGCGGGTGGCAAGTTGGTTGGCTTGGCTCCACTGGCCTTCCTTGATTAGCGCTTTGAGCGCCAGGATATTCCAGTTGATGCTCTCGGCACCTTCACTTGACTCGGCTTTGATCAGATAATTGGCTGCACTATCAGTAGCGGCAGCTGTAATATCGGTGGCCACGACAGGCTGGTTAGAGGTACTACAGCTTGCCAAAAGCACGGCAAGGGCTACAGGGGCTAACAGTCGTGATACACTTTTACGCTTATGGGTAAAATTGAGCATTGAATTCATTCAACTGTGACAAATTACTCTCTATATTAATTGCAGATGAGATCTTAGACAAATGAGTGAGACCAATTCATGCATGGTAGATGTCGCAACTTTGTACATCGTACCTACTCCAATCGGTAATTTGGCGGACATTACGCAGCGTGCATTGGACGTATTGGCAAATGTCGATTTGATTGCCGCCGAGGATACGCGACATACATCGCGCCTTCTGACCCATTTTTCGATCTCGACCCGCACCTTTGCGCTTCACGATCACAATGAACAGCAAAAAGCTGATTATCTGATCGAAAAACTTCAGGCCGGTACCAGTATCGCACTTGTGTCCGATGCCGGTACGCCGCTGATCAGTGATCCAGGATACCATCTTGTCAATCGTTGTCGTCAGGCGGGTGTTAAAGTTGTCCCGCTGCCGGGGCCTTGTGCGGTTATTACTGCGCTTAGCGGTGCAGGCTTGCCGTCTGATCGTTTCAGCTTCGAAGGCTTCCTACCACCCAAGAGCAAGGGGCGTCGTGACCGTTTCCAGGAGCTGGCCGATGACGAGCGTACGATGATTTTCTATGAGTCACCGCACCGTATCACGGATTCTCTGGCTGATATGTTGGCCGTACTGGGTCCTGAGCGTCAGGTGGTCTTGGCTCGTGAGTTGACCAAAACCTTCGAGACAATTCACGGCGCACCGCTGGGTGAGTTGATCGACTGGCTTGGTGAAGACAGCAACCGTACCCGCGGTGAGATGGTCTTGCTGGTTGCGGGCCACCGTGCCGAGAAAGAAGATCTGCCGGCTGATGCCCTGCGTACACTGGGTCTGCTGGTTAAAGAGCTGCCATTGAAAAAGGCTGCGGCCCTTACGGCAGAAATCCACGGAGTGAAGAAGAACGCGCTGTATAAGTGGGGATTGGAAAACCTCGACTAATGGCCTATAGCCATCTTGTTGTTATTTCAACCGCCTCTGGATTTTGTAGGATTTTTCACTGGTAACTGTGAGCCAAGTCCTATACAATCGCCTGCCTGAGTTGGCCAAGGTAACCGCTGCCTCGTTGATGTCCTTTGGGAGACTGACGGGGGGGAGGAAAGTCCGGGCTCCACAGGGCAGGGTGCCAGATAACGTCTGGGAGGCGCGAGCCTACGACCAGTGCAGCAGAGAGCAAACCGCCGATGGCCCATTCTTCGGAGTGGTGCACAGGTAAGGGTGAAAGGGTGCGGTAAGAGCGCACCGCGCGGCTAGTAATAGTTCGTGGCACGGTAAACTCCACCCGGAGCAAGACCAAATAGGTCCCTAATGGCGTGGCCCGCGTTGGGGACGGGTAGGTTGCTTGAGCCTGTGAGTGATTGCAGGCCTAGAGGAATGGTTACCACCGCGCAAGCGGGACAGAACCCGGCTCATCGGCCAACTCACCCCTTTAGTACAAAAGGTGATGTGAGGTCTCTTGCGAGGCTTTGCATCACCTTTTGTCGTTTTAGCCCCGCAATAAATATCAAGTGATTGTTAGAATTGCGGCCCTCGGCTTGACATCTTTTTTATCAAATACGTACACTTTGCAGTGGGAAATTGCAGAAAATGCTTTTAAAACATTGTTTTAATAGCCTAAGTTTATGAATTTCCACTGTTACTGGATTTTATGCCAGTTCGTTGATAACGGACTGTACGGTTTCACAAGAGCTGAATAAATACTTATGTCTGAACAGTTTGAGCACGTCTCGGTTTTACTTCATGAATCTGTTGATGGTTTGGCCATCAAACCAGATGGTATCTACATCGATGGGACATTTGGCCGTGGTGGACACAGTCGATTGATCCTTTCCCAGCTAGGTGAAAACGGGCGCCTTTACAGTATTGACCGTGATCCTCAGGCGATTGCCGAAGCCCAGAAAATTAATGATCCTCGGTTTAATATTATCCATGGCCCGTTTTCTGGCATGGAGCAATATATGGAAGAGCGTGACTTGATCGGCCGCGTGGATGGCGTGCTGCTGGATTTAGGTGTGTCTTCCCCGCAGTTGGACGATGCTGAACGCGGCTTTAGTTTTATGCGTGATGGGCCGCTTGATATGCGTATGGACCCGACATCAGGGATCTCGGCAGCGGATTGGCTGGCTGAAGCAGAAGCTGATGATATAGCCTGGGTACTGAAAGAGTTCGGGGAAGAGCGTTTTGCCAAGCGTATCGCCCGCGGCATTGTGGCATACCGAGAAGATCCGGAAAACGAGCCGTTGACCCGTACCACCCAGTTGGCGAAGCTGATTGCCAATGTTTCGCCGTTCAAGGATAAACACAAGCACCCTGCAACGCGCAGCTTCCAGGCGATCCGTATTTATATCAACAGTGAGCTAGAAGAAATCGAGACAGCGTTGAAAGGTGCGGTCAATATTCTGGCAACCGGCGGTCGTTTGTCAGTGATCAGCTTCCATTCGCTGGAAGATCGGATGGTGAAGCGTTTTATCCGCAAGCAGAGTAAAGGGCCGGAAGTACCAGCTGGCTTACCGTTGACCGAAGAGCAAATCAAGGCACTGGGTAGTGCAGATCTCAAGCAGGTAAGTAAAGCGATTAAACCGTCACAAAACGAAGTGAGCGGTAATACTCGCTCTCGTAGTTCAGTGCTGCGCTTGGCCGAACGCCTATGAAGCAACAACCGGAACCTACAGATAACCTGGCCCAGATAGTAGGCCGGGATCTGTTATCTGTCGGTCGTATTCCGATGATATTGTTGGTTCTGGTGTTGGTTTCTGCATTGGGAGTGGTTTTGATCACCCATCACTCCCGTCAAATGATTGCCCAGCAGGAGCAGTTGCTGATCGAGCGGGATCAGCTCGATATCGAGTGGCGTAATCAGATCCTTGAAGAGAGCTCACTGGCCGAGCATAGCCGTATTGAACGTTTAGCCGAACAGGATATGGACATGCAACGTCCATCACGTGATAGCGAAGTTATTGTCAAATAATGAAGAAAACAAAACCTATCAAGCGTTCTGATAAGCAGAATCAACGTCGACAAAAAGCGCCACCGGCATTTATCCCGTGGCGCTTTGGTGTTATTTGCGCATGTATATTCTTGGCGTTGGTGGCCCTTGTGGGTCGCTCGGCCTATATTCAGGTCCTCGAGCCTGGCAAGTTGATCCAGGAAGGGGATCTGCGCTCACTTAGGGTCAAGGCTCTGCCTTCTGCCCGCGGCATTATCTCCGATCGCAATGGCGAGCAACTGGCTGTCAGTGTGCCGGTTCAGGCTGTATGGGCTGATCCGGTGCAGATTTTTAAACGTAATGGCTTGGCCCAGCCCGAGCGCTGGTATGCCCTTGCCGATGTCTTGGGGATTGATCGTCAAGGGTTGATGACCCGCATTGAGAAAAACAGCAAGCGTCGTTTTATCTACTTGCAACGCCAGGTGAGCCCGGCCATGGCTGCTTATGTCAGTAAGCTCAAGCTACCCGGTGTTGGCCTGAAAGATGAATCCCGCCGTTTCTACCCTGCCGGCGAGGTCAGCGCGCATCTCGTTGGTGTTACCGGTATTGATAGCCACGGCCTCGAAGGGGTCGAGCGAACCTATGATGGTTGGCTGACCGGAGAGCCGGGACGCCGTACCGTGCGCAAAGACCGTTATGGCCGTGTCGTTGAGAATATTTCCCTTAAAAAGCGTGAGCCGGGCAAGTCACTTAGCCTGAGTATCGATCAGCGACTTCAAGCTGTTGCTTATCGTGCGGTGAAACAAGCGGTCGCCGATTATCAGGCAACATCCGCATCGGTGGTGATGGTTGATGTACGAACCGGTGAAATAATGGCGATGGTTAACGCGCCTTCTTATAACCCGAATAACCGCGATCAGTTGCAAAGCTTTAGGATGCGTAACCGGGTCATTACCGATGCCATGGAACCGGGGTCGACCATCAAGCCATTTGTAGTCTTGGCTGCGATGGAAAATGGTGTTGCGGATGAAAATACCGTTATCGATACCGGCAACGGGCTGATGCAAATTGGTGGTAGCCGAGTGCGAGATGTTTCGCGGGTTGGCAAAGCCAATCTCGCCAAAATTCTGCAAAAGTCCAGTAATATCGGGGTGAGCAAGCTTTCGTTGGCGATGCCGGTCGATGCGGTGCTGGGGATGTACAGCAGCGTGGGGATGGGGGACGCCTCGGGGATCAACCTGATCGGCGAGGCACAAGGTTTTTTCCCCAACCGCCGTCGGTGGTCTGATTTTGAACGGGCTACTCTCTCCTTCGGCTACGGTATCTCGGTGACCCCAATCCAGTTAGTGCGCGCTTACGCCACTTTGGGTGCGATGGGCGTCAACCGACCGCTTTCTATCCTGAAGACCGAAGCGGTTGTGCCTGGGCGCCAGGTCGTGTCGGCCGAGAACACCCGTGAGCTACTCGATATGCTTGAACTGGTCACCCACAAAGGGGGCAGTGCCCACCGTGCAGCGGTACCGGGATACCGGGTCGGCGCAAAAACAGGTACGGCGAAAAAAGCGGTTGCAGGTGGCTACAGTGATGAATATGTTGCGATGACCGCTGGACTGGCGCCGATCAGTAACCCAAGGTTGGCGATGGTCGTGGTGGTCAACGAACCCCAGGGTGATGCTTACTACGGTGGTGCCATTGCTGCGCCGATTTTCTCCGAAGTGATGGAGAGTGCATTGCAGATTTTGAATATCCCGCCGGATGCGGGAACGCTTGAAGATTTAAACGTTGTGAACCACAGAGGCAATACCCATGCCGGAACCTAAAGTATTACACGCCGTTGGTGAGCTATTATCGCCATGGCTGGAGGGCCTTTGCCTACCTGAATCAGTGGCCGCGGTCTCCATTTCGGGGATGACCCTCGATAGCCGGCAGATCAAGCCAGGTGAGATGTTTGTCGCCGTTAAGGGCCACAGTGTTGATGGCCGACGGTTTATTGCTAAGGCGCAACAGGCCGGAGCGGCATTGGTGTTGGCACAAGCCGATACCGAGCAGCCGTATATCGAACAAAGCACTGAAGGTGCAGTGATTTATCTTCCTCTTCTTGGAGAGTTGCTCTCGGCCATTGCCAAGCGTTTTTATGGGGCTCCTGATGAGCAAATCGAGGTTGTTGCCGTTACGGGCACCAATGGCAAAACCACCATCAGCCAGTTGCTGGCGCAATGGGCGATGTTGTTGGGTCAGCCGGCTGGCGTGATGGGAACAACGGGTAATGGCCTGTTAGATCAGATCCAACCTGCGACCAACACCACCGGAAGTGCACTTGAAATCCCTTGTGTATTACAGCAGATGGCGACTCAGGGAGCTCGCTTTGCGGCAATGGAAGTGTCTTCTCATGGTTTGGTACAGGGGCGAGTAAAAGCGCTAGCATTCAAAGCCAGTATCTTTACCAACCTAAGCCGTGATCATCTTGATTATCACGGTGATATGGCCAGCTATGCCGAGGCCAAGAAAACCTTGTTTACCGAGCACCAGTGTGGTGTGGCGGTGATTAACGCTGATGATGTGGTTGGTCGTGAATGGCTGGCCGATCTACCGCATGCGGTTGCTGTCGCCATGGAGCTGAAGCACCTAGCTGGCCATACCGGCAAGCAGCTTTGGCTGGAGTCGGTTGAGTACAGCGCCCAAGGTGTGAGCGTGGCCTTTGATTCAAGCTGGGGAGTCGGGCAATTTACCGCGCCGCTAGTCGGGGCGTTTAATGTCACTAACTTACTACTGTCACTGGCAACGCTGCTGGCGACAGGTCATCAGATGTCAGCGTTGCTGACTGTTGCACCGCAATTGCAGGCCGTAACAGGGCGGATGGAAGTTTTTCAAAAGCCTGACAAACCTATGATGGTTGTTGATTATGCTCACACCCCCGATGCGCTGGAGAAAGCCTTGCAGGCTTTGCGCGTGCATTGCCACGGCCAACTTTGGTGTATTTTCGGCTGTGGTGGCGACCGCGACCGCGGCAAGCGCCCCTTGATGGCGCTGGCAGCGGAAAACTTGGCAGATAAGGTTATCCTGACCGATGACAACCCGCGCAGCGAGTCACCGTCGGCCATTATGGCGGATATGCTGGCTGGACTGGCAAAGCCGGAGCTGGCCCAAACGATTCACGATCGCCGTGAAGCGTGTCAGTGGGCACTTACCCAAGCGGGTACCGACGATATCGTGTTGGTGGCGGGTAAAGGCCACGAGGACTACCAAATTTTAGCAGGCCGCACCATTCATTACTCTGACCGCGAGACGGTCGCCGAACTGCTGGAGGCAAAGGTATGATCCCGGTACAACTCTCTCAATTGGCTGATGTATTGGGTGGAAAACTGTTCGGTAATGACATCACTATTTCTGCGGTATCCACCGATACCCGCCAAATCGCGGATAATACCCTGTTTATTGCCCTGATTGGCGAACGCTTTGATGCCCATGACTTCTGCCACAACGCCAAAGAGCAGGGGGCTGCAGCTTTGTTGGTGAGTAAGCACTTACCGGTTAACCTACCTCAGCTGGTGGTTGATGATACCCATAAGGCACTTGGCCAACTGGGTGCGTGGCTTAAGGCTGAAATGGAACTGCATCATGGTTTGAAAACGGTAGCACTGACTGGCAGCTGCGGGAAAACCACGGTGAAGGAAATGGCGGCTGCTATTTTGGCGCTCAAAGGCAAGGTGCTGGCAACAGGTGGTAACTTCAATAACGATATCGGTGTACCGCTGACCTTGCTTCGGCTTGAGCCTGAGCATGAGTTTGCGGTGATTGAGCTGGGCGCCAATCACCAAAAAGAAATCGCCTACACCACGAATTTGGTCAAGCCGCAGGTGGCGTTGATCAACAACCTGGCTGCCGCTCACCTCGAAGGGTTTGGCTCGCTGGACGGTGTGGCAAAAGCCAAGGGCGAAATATTCGAAGGTTTAGAAGAGCGAGGTAAAGAGGCCGTTGCCATTATCAACCTTGACTCTAATGCCCAGGATAAGTGGCACCAAATGCTGGAAAACCATCAGTTACAGACGTTTTCTGCTACTCAGCCTGAAGCAGATTTTCATGCGGTTGATATAAGTATTAACAGTATGGGCCGTGCTTGCTTTACAATGCGCACCCCCACAGCAACATTTCCGGTTAGTTTGACACTGGCTGGTGGCCATAATGTTGCCAATGCCCTTGCTGCCGCAGCGTTGGCAATGGCGATGGGCGCAACCCCGGAGCAGGTACAAGCTGGTCTGGGCGGCGTGGCCAATGTGAAAGGCCGTGTTGATGTTACTGAACCGTGCCCTAATTTGAGGCTGGTGGATGATACCTACAATGCCAGTGTCGCGTCGGTTAAGGCCGCTATCGACCTATTGGCTGGCTTTGAAGGGCAGCGTTGGTTCGTGTTGGGGGATATGGCCGAGCTGGGCGATGACAGTGTATCACTGCACCGAGAAGTGGCAGAGTATGCCCTTGAACGTCGCTTGGATAAGGTTATGACCTTTGGCAGTGCCAGCCAAATAGTCAGTACGCTGAACAACGGCCAACATTTTAACGATAAAACAGCACTGATCGAGACTTTGCAGCAGCAGCTTGATCCTTTGCTCAATGAAGATAACACCCAAGTGACAGTGCTGGCAAAAGGAGCGCGTAGCTCCCGCATGGAAGATGTGATTGTTGCACTGCAGGAATATAAATAATGATTTACTGGTTAGCTGACTTACTGGAATCGACATTTCCATTTTTTCGCCTGTTTGAATACCTGACTTTCCGCGCCATTATCAGTATCTTGACGGCACTGATGATTTCGCTGTGGATGGGGCCTCGCCTGATCGCCCGCCTGCAGATGCTGCAGATCGGCCAGGTGGTCCGTCACGACGGCCCTGAGTCGCACTTTAGCAAACGTGGTACCCCAACGATGGGCGGGATCATGATCCTGGCAGCGATTGCGATTACCGTCTTACTGTGGGCTGATCTGAGCAACCCGTATGTCTGGGCGGTACTCACCGTCATGTTGGGCTACGGTGCGGTTGGCTTTGTCGATGATTACCGCAAGGTCGTTCGCAAGAACACCGATGGTCTGATCGCGCGCTGGAAGTATTTCTGGCAGTCGGTGATTGCGCTGGGCGTGGCCTTTGCTCTGTATATTCATGGTCAAGATACTGTTGCAACCCAGCTGGTGGTGCCATTCTTCAAGGATGTTATGCCGCAGCTTGGTTTGTTCTACATCGTCTTTACCTATTTCGTGATTGTTGGTACCAGTAATGCGGTAAATCTGACCGATGGCCTTGATGGCTTGGCAATCATGCCGACCGTCATGGTTGCGGGTGGTATGGCCTTTATTGCTTGGGCTACCGGCAACGTTAATTTTGCTAACTACCTGCATATCCCATACCTGAAAGATGCCAGTGAATTGGTTGTCGTTTGTACCGCAATTGTCGGGGCTGGTTTGGGCTTTTTGTGGTTCAACACCTATCCGGCACAAGTCTTTATGGGCGATGTTGGTTCGCTTGCCTTAGGCGGTGCACTGGGCACCATCGCCGTATTGGTTCGCCAGGAACTACTGCTGGTTGTGATGGGCGGTGTATTCGTGATGGAAACCGTATCGGTGATCCTGCAGGTTGGTTCATACAAGCTGCGTGGTCAGCGGATCTTCCGCATGGCACCGATCCACCACCACTATGAATTGAAAGGTTGGCCGGAGCCTCGTGTGATCGTGCGTTTCTGGATCATTACCCTGATGCTGGTACTGATCGCGCTGGCGACCCTGAAGGTACGATAAAATGAAAGGCTTGGAAGGTGTTAAACGGGTTGTGGTGATCGGGCTGGGTATGACCGGCCTGTCGGTGGTGAACCATTTGTTGAGGTCGACTCAGCCATTGGATATCAAGGTCATTGATACCCGCGAGCACCCTCCTGGCCGTGAGCAATTGCCCGAGTCAGTCGCGCTGTGCAGTGGCCAGTGGCAGATGGAGTGGCTGATGGCGGCCGATTTGATTGTCTCAAGCCCGGGGATCGCTTTGGCCACCCCGCAGCTGCAGCAAGCGGCTACCGCCGGCATTGAGATTGTCGGTGATATCGAACTGTTTGCCCGTGCGGTCGACAAACCTGTGGTGGCGATCACTGGCTCCAATGGCAAGAGCACTGTCACTAGCTTGGTTGGCGAAATGGCCAAAGAAGCCGGTATTAACGTCGGTGTCGGCGGCAATATCGGTTTTGCCGCCTTGGATATGCTAGCGCAAGTTCATGACCTATATGTGCTTGAACTTTCTAGTTTCCAGCTCGAAACCACCTCTAACCTATCTCTTAAAGCTGCGGCATACCTGAATTTGTCCGAAGATCATATGGACCGCTACCCAGGTGGCTTGGCGCAGTACAGCGCCGCCAAGATGCGTATTTTTGATTATGCCGAATTGGCAGTGTTCAACCGCGACGATCTGGCGACTCAGCCGGGTGCTGACAATCTAGTCTCTGAACAGAAAGCCTTCAACGGTGATCTGGTAAGCTTTGGCCTGAATGACGGTCAGACAAATCACACCGACCGCTATGGGTTGGTGATGCTTCAAGGTGAAGAATGGCTGGCCGTGGCTGGTGAGCCTATTATGCCAAGTAACGATATCGCCTTGGTAGGGCGCCACAATGTGGCCAACAGCCTTGCCGCATTGGCGTTGGCCGATGCCGTTGGTATCGAACGTGGTGCCGCCTGCCGAGCGCTACGCCGTTATAATGGTCTGGCCCACCGCTGTCAGCTCGTTGCCGAGCAACATGGCGTGAAGTGGGTCAATGATTCCAAGGCGACAAATCTGGCCAGTACCCTGGCAGCTCTTAATGGTTTGCAGCTCAACGGCAAGCTTCACTTGTTGGTTGGTGGTGATGGCAAGGGGGCGGATTTTTCCGAGCTAGCGCCAGTCTTGGCAGCCTTAGATACCCAGTTGTATTGCTTTGGCCGTGATGGAAATCAGTTTGCCCCGCTAGTCTCCCAGCCTGTAGTGGTCGAGACGATGGAGCAAGCCATGTCACAGGCTGCGCAAACAGCCAGTGCTGGAGATATGATCTTGTTATCGCCGGCCTGTGCGAGCCTCGATCAATTTGCTAACTTTATGGTACGTGGTGATACGTTTGTCGAATTGGCACTATCATTACAGCACCAAGTAGGCATGGAAAGCTGATGGCGGGAGCGGTAAAGGAAGGGATGGGGCAGTTTTTTGATTGGATGACAAAGCCGGCGGCACAGAGCCCGTATGACAGACAGTTGGTCTGGATTGCGTTGGCCTTGATGGTGACTGGCTTGGTGATGGTAACATCTGCCTCGGTCCCGATTGCGACCCGCTTGACGGATATGCCGTTCTATTTTGCCCTACGCCATGGTTTTTTCCTTTTTTGCTCACTGGTATTGGCCAGCTTTGTTTTGATGATCCCGCTTGAGAAGTGGCGTCAGTACAGCGTGCCAATGTTGATCCTCTCTATGGTTTTGCTGGTGCTGGTGCTCGGGGTTGGCCGTTCGGTCAATGGTGCATCGCGTTGGATCCCGCTGGGGATTTTCAACCTTCAGCCAGCCGAAGTGGCCAAGCTTTCCTTGTTCCTCTTCATGTCCGGCTACCTGGTTCGGCAGTACGAGCAGGTTCGACAGTCGTTTGTCGGTTTTGCTAAACCCTTGCTGGTCTTGGCGTTACTTGGTGCTCTGCTGCTAGAACAACCTGATCTCGGCTCATTCGTGGTGATGTTCGTGACTACGGTCGGCATGTTGTTTATTGCTGGCGCCAAACTGTGGCAGTTTATTGTGATGATTGGTTCGGCTTGCTTTGGCATTGGTCTGCTAATCGTCTTCGAACCCTACCGTTTGCGACGGGTGACCTCGTTTATGGATCCGTGGGAAGATCCGTTCGGTAGTGGCTACCAGTTGACTCAATCTCTGATGGCCTTCGGACGAGGGGAATGGTTCGGGCAAGGTCTTGGTAACTCAATCCAGAAACTGGAATACCTGCCAGAGGCGCATACCGACTTTGTATTTGCAGTGCTGGCCGAGGAAGTCGGCTTGATCGGTGTTACGGTCGTTTTACTGCTTATCTTCGCATTGGTTTTCAAAGCGCTGATGATTGGCCGCCGTTGCCTGCAGACCGAGCAGCTATTTGGTGGCTTCCTCGCCTTTGGCTTTGGCTTCTGGTTTGCTTTTCAAACCTTGGTCAATGTGGGGGCCGCGGCGGGAATGGTGCCGACCAAGGGACTGACCCTGCCGCTGATCAGTTACGGTGGCTCAAGTTTATTTATTATGGCTACTGCGGTCGCCATTTTGATTCGAATTGATTATGAGCAGCGGATAGCTGCCAAAGCGATGCCGGATCCGGAAGTAGAAGAAAATGACAATGAACAAGAATAAACGCCTGCTGGTTATGGCGGGCGGGACCGGAGGACATGTCTTTCCGGGGCTAGCTGTCGCCAAGCGGTTACAGCAAGAAGGTTGGGACATCCGCTGGCTAGGTACTGCTGATCGTATGGAAGCCGAGTTGGTACCGAAACACGGTATTGATATTGACTTTATCAAGGTCAAAGGGTTACGAGGCCAAGGTATTTCCCGCTTGTTGGCGGCGCCTTTCAAAATTGTCGGCGCGATTATGCAGGCAAGAAAATATATTAAGGCGTGGCAACCAGATGCCGTGCTGGGCATGGGCGGCTATGTCAGTGGTCCGGGCGGTGTTGCCGCTTGGTTGTCAGGTGTCCCTGTGATCTTGCATGAGCAAAACGCGGTGGCAGGCTTGACCAACCAATGGCTGTCCCGCATTGCAGCCCGTGTGCTGCAGGCGTTCCCTGGTGCCTTCCCGAATAGTGAGGTTGTCGGTAATCCTGTACGTCAGGACGTGGTGTCACTGGCATCGCCTGCGCAACGTTTTGCTGAGCGTGATGGCCCTATCCGGATCTTGGTAATGGGCGGCAGCCAAGGCGCGCGGATCCTTAATCAAACTCTGCCTCAAGTTGCGGGTTTACTGGGCGATCGTGTCACAGTGTGGCACCAGGCAGGTAAAGGTGCTCAGGCCCAAACTGAGCAGGATTATAGCCAATATGCCAACCAGCAGGCCAACAACATCCGAGTCACCGAATTTATCGATGATGTGGCAGCAGCCTATGCTTGGGCCGATATCGTTGTTTGTCGCTCGGGTGCCCTAACCGTTTCTGAGCTATCGGCAGCTGGCCTTGGCGCCGTGTTTGTGCCATTCATGCACAAAGATCGCCAGCAGGCGCTAAATGCTGACCATTTGGTCCAGTGCGGTGCCGCGAAAATGATTGAGCAGCCCGAGTTGACCGTAGAAGGTCTGGCTGACACCTTACAGCAATTAGATCGTGCACAGCTGGCCAAGATGGCACAGGCAGCACGTGACGCAGCGATTGTTGATGCCGACCGCCGGGTGGCGGAAGTGATCAAGTCGCTGGCAAAATAATAAGACGAGACAAAGTGATGAGTAAACTGGATAACCAGCAATTAGCAAAAATTAGAACCATGGTGCCAGAGATGCGCCGCGTAGAGCGTATCCACTTTGTTGGAATCGGTGGTGCCGGCATGAGCGGTATCGCGGAAGTATTGGTTAACGAAGGCTACCACGTTAGCGGTTCAGACTTGGCGCCAAATGCGGTGACCAACCGGTTGGCAGAAAAAGGGGCGGAGATTTTCTTTGGCCATGCTGCCACCAATGTCGAAGGATCCAGTGTAGTGGTGGCCTCGACCGCCATTGACCAGAGCAACCCTGAACTGACTGCTGCCCGCGAGCTGCGTATACCTGTGGTTCGCCGTGCGGAAATGCTGGCAGAGCTGATGCGCTACCGCCACGGTATCGCGATTGCTGGCACCCATGGTAAAACGACAACCACCGCGCTGGTTACCCAGATCTATTCTGAAGCGGGGTTGGATCCAACGTTCGTCAATGGTGGTTTGGTCAAGAGCGCAGGCACTAACGCCCGGCTGGGATCGAGTCGTTACCTGATCGCTGAAGCTGACGAGAGTGATGCATCATTCCTGCACCTGCAGCCGATGGTATGTGTGGTGACGAATATTGAAGCTGACCACATGGATACCTATGGTGGTGACTTTGAAGTGCTGAAACAGACATTTATCGATTTTCTTCACAACCTGCCGTTTTATGGTTTGGCGGTGATGTGCATTGATGATCCTGTGGTGCGTGAGCTGCTTCCCAAAATTGGCCGTCAGGTTATTACTTATGGCTTCTCTGAAGATGCTGATGTGCGTTTGGTTGATTATGATCAGCGCGGTCAGCAGGGACACTTCTCTATACTACGTAAAGACAAACCAGCCTTGGAAATCAAACTGAATATTCCAGGTAAGCACAACGCCCTGAATGCGACGGCAGCTGTCGCTGTTGCGTCTGAAGAAGGTGTTGCCGATGAAGCGATCATTCACGCTCTGGCTGGGTTTGAAGGAACAGGCCGACGTTTTGACCATCTTGGCGATTTCGAGACAGGTAACGGCAAAGTGATGCTGGTTGATGATTACGGCCACCACCCGAGTGAAGTGGATGTGACGATTCAGGCCGCCCGTGCAGGCTGGGAAGAAAAGCGTCTGGTCATGGTGTTCCAACCACACCGCTATAGTCGGACCCGTGATCTGTATGACGATTTTGCTCATGTTCTCGAGCAAGTTGATGTACTTGTTATGCTGGACGTGTATTCTGCCGGTGAAGTGCCGATTGCTGGCGCGGATGGCCGCGCTTTGTGTCGCACTATTCGTGGTCGTGGTAAATTGGATCCGATTTTTGTCCCTAATATCGATGCATTGCCATCTGCTTTGGCCAATATTCTACAAAATGATGATTTGGTTCTGACACAGGGAGCTGGCGATGTTGGCAAAATCGCTCGTCAGTTAGCAGATATGCAACTGAATATTGAGCAGATGAGCCAACAATAAATTTTGGCTGTATAAAAAATATATATTTGGCTTGTTTTTTGCCTTGATTTAAGCTTATAGCCAAGGATCTGCGAGGAATCGGCTATCAGATGTTGGAGAGCTGCAGCTTGCTCGCTATAATCTGTCAACTTTACGTGAAAAGCGGAAAGGGTGAGGGAATGTCTTTGCCGCTTTTGCTGGTTAGTTATCGGCTATGACATCGGGATTAAACTATTTATGGCTGATAGTGTCCTAAAAAGAATATCGTTTTCTCCTGCGGCATCATTACAAAACCGCGGGGGATTGGCTTTTTTTCTCTTTGTGATCGGGTTTGTTGCCTGGCTTTTCAGCGCGGCAATCAACTGGATGACAGATGCCAACCGGCTGCCGTTGTCACAGCTGGTGATTCAAGGTGAGTTACACTACCTCACTCCCGGTGATGTCCGGGAAGGTATAATGCACCTTGAACAGCTAGGCAGTTTCATGACCCAAGATGTTGATGACATTCAGCATGCCCTGGAGGCCATGCCCTGGGTCGCTCGGGCTGCTGTGCGCAAGCAGTGGCCGGATACCCTCAAGGTATTTATTGGTGAGCAAGATCCCGCAGCGTCTTGGAATGGCCATAATTTGGTCAATCAGGACGGTGAGGTGTTCGAGGCATCGCCTGATCAGGCTGGGCAATTGCTGGTGGGTTTAGCAGGACCCGAAGGGACCAGTTTAGAAGTATTGTCTGCGTTGCACGAAATGCAACCAAGGTTACAGCATGCGGGCTTTGAAATTGCTACGCTGGCATTAAATGAACGTCGAGCTTGGCGAGTTTGGTTAACCAACGGCGTCAGGCTTGAATTAGGGCGTAAGGAGCGAATGGAGCGAATCGAACGTTTCATTGCCTTATCCCCGCAATTAGAACAGCAAGGACAGGCTATCGAGTACATAGATTTGCGCTATGATACCGGGGCTGCTGTAGGCTGGGTCATCGATCCAGATCAAAGCAAAACCAAATAGATCGGCTCGGCCGCAGCCTGTTTGGCTTAAGAGAACTATAAGAGTAGGCGCTATGACGAAGGCGGCAGATAAAAAACTGATAGTAGGCCTGGATATTGGTACGTCCAAAGTCAGTGCTTTAGTCGGTGAAGTGCTACCGGATGGCGAAGTTAACGTCATCGGAGAAGGTAGCAGTCCGTCCAGTGGGATGGACAAGGGCGGAGTGAATGATCTTGAGTCTGTAGTCAAATCGGTACAGGGCGCGATCTACAAAGCAGAGCTGATGGCAGATTGCCAGATCTCTTCGGTATTTCTGTCTCTGTCAGGCAAGCATATCCGCTGCCAGACGGAAGAAGGCATGGTGCCGATTTCTGACAAAGAAGTCACTCAGGATGATGTTGATAATGTCATTCACACCGCTAAATCGGTAAAAATTAGTGATGAACATAAAGTTTTACATGTAATTCCTCAAGAATTTGCTATTGATTATCAAGAGGGAATTAAAAATCCTGTTGGTTTATCTGGGGTACGCATGGAAGCCAGTGTTCATTTGATCACCTGCCATAACGACATGGCGCGAAATATCGTCAAGGCGGTAGAGCGCTGTGAACTCAAAGTCGATCAGCTTATTTTCTCCGGTTTGGCAGCTAGTCATGCAGTATTGACGCCTGATGAGCGTGAGCTCGGTGTATGCGTGGTTGATATTGGTGGCGGTACGATGGATATTGCTGTCTGGACCGGTGGCGCTTTGCGTCATGCGGCCGTGATTCCTTATGCGGGTAATGTTGTGACCAGTGACATTGCCTATGCGTTCGGTACCCCGTTGGGTGATGCCGAGGAAATTAAAGTTAAATATGGCTGTGCATTGAGCGAGCTGGTTAGCAAAGATGCCAAGGTCGATGTACCGAGTGTTGGTGGTCGTCCGTCGCGCAGCCTACAGAGTCAAACGTTGGCCGAAGTGATAGAGCCCCGCTACAGCGAGCTGTTGGGGTTGGTTAATCAGAAGCTGATAGAAGTACAAGATCAACTGCGTAATGCAGGAGTTAAGCATCAGCTGGCAGCAGGCATTGTCCTGACCGGCGGTGCCGCTCAGATGGAAGGCTTGGTGGAGTGCGCTGAGCGCGTATTCAGCAACCAGGTACGTGTCGGCTTACCACTGAATATGGTAGGACTGACCGAACATGTGCAATTCCCACATTATGCGACTGCAGTAGGCTTACTGCATTACGGAAAGGATAGTCAGACATTTGACGATAGTGAAATTGAGCAGAAACGTTCTGTTTCTGGTTTTTTCTCTAAGCTTAGTGGCTGGTTAAGAAAAGAATTTTAAACCTGATGCGAACAGGATGGACGGAGAGAACACATGTTTGAACCGATGATGGAAATGTCTGACGAAGCAGTAATTAAAGTCATAGGCGTTGGCGGCGGCGGTGGTAACGCAGTCGATCACATGGTACGTGAATCAATCGAGGGTGTTGAGTTTATCAGTGTAAACACTGATGCTCAGGCACTTCGTAAAACCAATGTAAGTACAGTGATCCAGATCGGTGGGGCAATCACCAAAGGTCTGGGTGCGGGCGCTAACCCACAGGTTGGCCGTGACTCGGCATTGGAAGATCGCGAAGCGATCAAGGCAGAGCTTGATGGCTCTGACATGATTTTCATCGCAGCTGGCATGGGTGGCGGTACCGGTACTGGTGCAGCCCCGATCATTGCCGAAGTGGCGAAAGAGCTAGGGATCCTGACTGTTGCGGTGGTGACTAAGCCATTTAGCTTCGAAGGCAAAAAGCGCATGGCGTTTGCCGAGCAGGGTATTGAGGAGCTGTCAAAACACGTTGACTCGTTGATCACTATCCCTAACGAAAAACTACTCAAAGTGCTTGGCCGTGGTATCACGTTATTGGATGCTTTTGCCAAAGCAAATGACGTATTGAAAAATGCGGTACAGGGTATTGCCGAGCTGATCACCCGCCCGGGTATGATCAACGTCGACTTTGCTGACGTACGCACTGTTATGTCTGAAATGGGTCATGCCATGATGGGCAGCGGTGTTGCAACTGGTGATGACCGTGCTGAAGAAGCGGCGGAAATGGCTATTTCAAGCCCGCTTCTTGAAGATATCGACTTGGCTGGCGCGCGTGGTGTTCTTGTTAACATTACAGCGGGTCTGGACATGCGTTTGGATGAGTTCGAAACGGTCGGTAATACAGTGAAGGCGTTTGCTTCTGACAACGCAACCGTTGTTATCGGTACATCGCTGGATCCAGAAATGTCTGACGAGCTACGAGTAACGGTTGTGGCGACGGGTATTGGCAAAGAATGCAAGCCTGACATTACCTTGGTGACGGGAACGGCTAAGCCTGTACAGGCTGTGGCTTCTGAGAAGCCTGCGGCAGCGCCTGCATCGGCGGAAGAAGCTAAAGCGGCGCCATTGAGCCAGCCTGCTGCGGCAGCTGATTCTGCCAACCCGCAGGCGGCAACGGCAGCAAATCCTAAGCCTCAGGCGGATCACGACTACCTTGATATCCCAGCATTTTTGCGCAAGCAAGCTGACTAAGCGCGCAAATATTTTGGGAAGCTGGTTAAAAAGTGATATAATATCCGCTCTTGCCTTTTTTTTAACGAAGGGTAAGGGCCGATATGATGGCAATTTAATAGTTGAGACAAGCAGATGATAAGACAACGTACACTGAAAAGCATTGTGCAAACGACTGGGGTGGGACTTCACTCTGGCCGTAAAGTGACGCTTATTCTTCGTCCTGCTGCTGCAAACACTGGTGTGATTTATCGCCGTACCGATTTGAATCCGCCTGTTGATTTTCCAGCAGACGCAGACTCGGTTCGCGACACCATGTTGTGTACAGCCTTGGTTAATGAACAAGGCGTACGTATCTCAACCGTTGAGCACCTTAACGCTGCCTTGGCAGGAATGGGTATCGATAATGTAATTATCGAGGTTGATGCACCTGAAATCCCTATTATGGATGGCAGTGCAAGCCCGTTCATCTACCTGCTGCAGTCTGCTGGTATCGATACCTTGAATACGCCAAAGCGCTTCTTGCGTATCAAAAAAACTGTTCGCGTCGAAGATGGTGACAAATGGGCAGAACTTCGTCCTTTTAACGGGTTCCGTCTGGATTTCGCTATCGATTTTAATCACCCGGCGATTGAATCAGAGCAGCAGCGTTTGGTTCTGGATTTTTCCAGCCAGTCATTTGTCAAAGATATCAGTCGTGCCCGTACTTTCGGCTTCATGCGTGATATCGAATACCTTCAGTCGCAAAACCTGTGTCTGGGTGGTAGCTTTGATAATGCCATCGTGCTTGATGATTACCGTATCCTTAATGATGAAGGGCTGCGTTTCGACAACGAGCTTGTGACCCACAAAGTACTGGACGCCATTGGTGACCTTTACATGTGTGGCCATAACATCATTGGTGAAATGGTGGCTTATAAGTCAGGTCATGCGCTAAACAACATGCTGCTGCGTGCAGTACTTGCTGATCAAGAAGCGTATGAGTGGGCGACCTTCACTGACGAGCAGCAGGTTCCTGTTACCTTTGCTCAACCAGGTATGGTACTGGCGTAATATTGCCTTGTACTCGCGAAAAGATTTTAAAAACGCCGGACCTTGTCCGGCGTTTTTTTATGCCTCGGCTTTGGTAGGTTGACGGTATTTGGAGCGTTGAGCACGCATTACTCTGCTTTATGGGATAAAAGTGGCGGTTAAGTTCTAATATTTCGAATATGAAAAACGTCGTCAGGGCATTTGCCATAGGCGACATCGCCAATATGGCTTATTATATCTAGCTTGGGAGGGGGTTGGACCAAGTGTATTTGGCTGATTGAAGTCTGCTGAGGTTTCCCTCCATGGATAGCCGATGGTGTTCAATTTCTGGTATTGTTTTCATTTATCCCTTGAAATGGTCAATTTGTACCACAATATCATCATTAACCATTGTTTTTCGTATCGGCTTCCGTAGTCACACCAGTGGCGAATTTAGACGGGACAGGGATGATTAATCGCAAGTCTAAGTCTAGCGTCTTGTTGATATAATCCCGGTTGAAAAATTCAAATTAAGAATTCAGCCTGATGGGCTGAACTAACTAAGAGAAAACGGCAACGCCATGTTATCAAAACTACTGACCAAAGTTATCGGTAGCCGTAACGACCGCACACTGCGTCGTATGCGCAAAATTGTTGACCAGATCAACAAGCTTGAACCTCAATTCGAAAGCTTGCAGGACGAAGAACTAAAGGCCAAAACGGTTGAATTCCGCGAGCGTATTGAGCAAGGTGAAAGCCTTGACGAGCTACTACCTGAAGCCTTTGCTACCGTACGTGAAGCATCCAATCGTGTGTTTGGTATGCGCCACTTCGACGTTCAGCTGATCGGTGGTATGGTACTGAATGCTTGCCAGATCGCGGAGATGCGTACTGGTGAAGGTAAGACCCTGACAGCGACCCTGCCAGCCTACCTCAATGCCCTGACCGGTAAAGGCGTGCACATTGTTACGGTGAATGACTACCTAGCTGCACGTGATGCTGAAACCAACCGCGCTTTATTTGAATTCCTAGGTATGACGGTTGGCGTTAATGTGCCAAACATGCCGCCTCAGGCGAAGAAAGAAGCCTACGCAGCCGACATCCTATACGGCACAAACAACGAATTTGGTTTTGATTACCTGCGTGACAACATGGCGTTCCGCCCAGAAGACCGCGTACAGCGCGAGCGTTTCTTCGCGGTAGTCGATGAAGTCGACTCCATCCTTATCGATGAAGCCCGTACCCCGCTTATCATTTCTGGTCCAGCCGAAGATAGCTCGGAGCTATACACCAAGATCAATACTCTGATCCCACAGCTGGTGAAGCAGGATCAAGAAGACAGCGAAGAATACCGCGGTGAAGGCCACTACACGGTTGATGAGAAGTCGAAGCAGTCCCACCTTACCGAAAACGGTCAGGAGTTTGTCGAAGACTTGCTTAAGCAACACGGCATGATGGAAGAGGGCGATACGCTTTACTCGCCAGCAAACATCAGCCTGCTGCACCACGTTAATGCCGCATTGCGTGCCCATGTGCTGTTCGAGCGTGACGTTGACTACATTGTTAAAGATGATGAAGTGATCATCGTTGATGAGCACACCGGTCGTACCATGCCGGGCCGCCGCTGGTCTGAAGGTCTGCACCAGGCTGTTGAAGCCAAAGAAGGGGTGAAGATCCAAAACGAGAACCAGACGCTGGCGTCTATCACGTTCCAGAACTACTTCCGTCTTTACTCCAAGCTGTCAGGCATGACAGGTACCGCTGATACCGAAGCATTCGAATTCCAGTCTATCTATGGTCTTGAAACGGTTGTGTTGCCAACCAACAAGCCGATGATCCGTGATGACATGGGTGATTTGGTTTACATGACCGAGCTAGAGAAATTTGCGGCGATCAGTGAAGACATCAAAGAGCGTGTCGAAAAAGGTCAGCCGGTGCTGGTTGGTACTGTTTCGATTGAAAAATCTGAATTGCTTTCTAACGCGCTGAAGAAGCAAGGTATCAAGCACGAAGTCTTGAATGCCAAGTTCCACGAGCGTGAAGCCGATATCGTTGCTCAGGCTGGTGCGCCTCGTGCGGTGACTATCGCAACCAACATGGCTGGTCGTGGTACGGATATCGTACTGGGTGGTTCATGGCAGAGCGAAGTGGCGAAGCTGGATAACCCAACAGACGATCAAATCGCCAAGATCAAAGCCGATTGGCAGCAGCTGCACGATGCCGTGCTGGCGTCTGGTGGTCTGCACATTATCGGTACCGAGCGCCATGAATCTCGCCGTATTGATAACCAGCTGCGTGGTCGTTCAGGTCGTCAGGGTGATGCCGGTTCATCGCGCTTCTATCTATCGATGGAAGATGGCCTGATGCGTATCTTCGCTTCGGATCGTGTTTCGAACATGATGAAGAAGCTGGGTATGGAAGAAGGCGAAGCGATTGAGCACCCATGGGTGACCAAGGCGATTGAAAACGCTCAGCGCAAGGTTGAAGGCCGTAACTTCGATATCCGTAAGCAGCTGCTTGAATTCGATGATGTGGCCAACGACCAGCGTAAGGTGGTTTACGAGCTGCGTGACGAGTTGATGAACGCTGAAGATATCAGCGAGATGATCGAACAGAACCGCGAAGACGTGATCCAATCTGTTATCGATGGCTACATCCCGCCACAATCCCTGGAAGAAATGTGGGATATCCAAGGCCTAGAAGAGCGTCTGAAAGCCGATTACGATATGGAATTGCCTATCCAGGAGTGGCTGGACAGCGAAGAAAAACTGTACGAAGAAGCGCTGCGTGAGCGCATCGTAGAGCAAGCTGTTGAAATTTACCGTCATAAAGAAGACGTTGTGGGTGCGGAAGTGCTGCGTAACTTCGAGAAGACGGTAATGCTGCAAAACCTTGATACGCTGTGGAAAGAGCACTTGGCGGCAATGGATCACCTGCGCCAGGGTATCCACTTGCGTGGCTACGCCCAGAAAAACCCAAAACAGGAATACAAGCGTGAGTCGTTTGAACTGTTCGAAGGTATGCTGGAAAGCCTGAAATCTGACGTTATTGCGATTCTGAGCAAGGTACGTGTTCAGCAGCAGGAAGAGGTTGAGCGTGTTGAAGAAGAGCGCCGCCGCCAAGCTGAAGAGCTTGCTCGCCGTCAGCAATTCCAGCACCAGAATGCGGAAAACCAAATTGCTGACGAAAGCCAAGAAAGCGATGAAGCTGCACCATACCAACGCGAAGAACGCAAGGTAGGCCGTAACGAGTCTTGTCCATGTGGCTCTGGCAAGAAGTACAAGCAATGCCACGGTAAGATTAACTAACCGGGTTGCTTAACTCATACAAAAGGCCGCTTTGCGGCCTTTTTCTTATGCTTCACTTAATAAAGAGATCTGATGATCAGGCAATGAGAGAGTAAACGGCTTTGGAAAAGAAACAGGTGTGGATATCGGCAGGGATCATTCTTAATGCCGAACAAGATAAAGTATTCATAACCCAGCGTGCTGCTAAGACCCATAAGGGCGGTTTTTGGGAGTTTGCCGGCGGCAAGGTCGAAGCAGGCGAAACGGCCGAGCAGGCGGTTGTTAGGGAGCTGTATGAGGAAGTCGGCATACAGGCGACTACGCTGGAACACTTCATGGCGTTGGTGCATGACTACCCGGAGAAGTCGTTGAAGTTCGATTTCTTTTTGGTACGTGCATTTGAAGGCAAGGCGTTCGGCAAAGAAGGCCAGCCAAGTGAATGGGTTCGGTTGGATGAGTTGGTCAATTATGCCTTCCCTGAAGCCAATGACGTCGTGCTCGAGAAGTTGATGGGACTTTGCGAGGCTAGTGGCTGAAGGCGATCGGCCAGTGAGCTCTATATAAAAGGGTGGCTTATCAAAAGTAAGCCACCCTTTTTTAATCAGTGAGTAATGCTTCTATAGGCTCTTCCTCTAGCCCATAGCCCCTCGCCAGACATCAATATCCCATATCTTCCGACCAACCGTCGGAATCAGACATATCCGGTGCACCTGGGATCGCTTTCTCTTCTTCAGCCCACTCGCCCAAGTCGATCAGCTGGCAGCGTTTGCAGCAGAACGGGCGGTACGGGCTATGCTCTCCCCACACAACATCAGTTTGGCAGGTCGGGCATTTCACCACGGTGATCGGTGTGGCTGGTGTGTTGGATTGCGTCACTTGTTACCTCAGCAAATCGCTAGTTTAAATTCAATCGTCTCGGCAATACCGGCACCTTCTTCAAATGGCATGAAGCGGATGGCAAACCGGCTGCGATGTCCCGATATCATAGGGTAGACACCATGGCTAGGGCAAATATCAAGTCGGATCAGGCTGGCTTCATCCGTATCATGCTGGAAGAAACCGCCACGTGCGACCTGGTTTTGGAACTGGCCGCTTTCTCGTACCAGCTTGAGCCAAAGGTTTAGGGCAACACTTAGCTCTTTGATTTGTAAGAGCCAGTTGCCCAGATCGCTCTGTTTGTGAGCAAGCGGCAAATGCAGCCAGTGGTGTAGGGCCGGTAAATCAAAGCAGCAGCTGCCTCCCGGGATCGACAGGCGTTGTTTGATCCCGCCGAGGAAGCGGTCTTCGCGCAGGGCTTGGCCCAGGCGATTGGCGGTCAACAACTGGTGTTGGGCCTGCTCCAATTGATCGAGCAGGGCCAGCAGGGCGGTTTGATCCACCCCGTCAATGTTGAGCCAGTGCTTGAGTCGTCCGCGTTGCTTGTCCAGATCTTTAGCGAGCTCTGCCTTGAGCTGGATCTGGTCGAGAATTTCCAGCAAATCAAACAGAGCGCGAAAAAATAGCTGATGCTGCCATGGATCGGTGAGATCGCTAGCATGGTGCATCTGACGGATCAGGTACTCCAAGCGAAGGTAAATTCGTACCTTTTCGTTTAACGGGTGTTCAAAGCGGTTTACTTGCATATCAACCTACCCAAATTAGTTAGCACTGCGGTGTATTGTTTTGCTGGCGGCTCAGCGCCAGGTATTCTTGGTGCAGTTTGGCCACTTGCTGCTCGAGGTTGTCACCATTGCCATTATTGCAGATCACATCGTCGGCAGCAGCAAGGCGCTGTTCACGGCTGGCCTGAGAAGCAAGAATGCGGCGAACCTGATCGGCAGGGACATTGTCCCGCTGCTGGGTCCGGGCAACCTGGATCGCTTCATCGACATCGACCACCAACAGGCGATCGGTCATTGCCTGAAGGTTATTTTCTACCATAAGCGGGACAACCAGCAAGCAATACGGTGATTGGGTGGCCGCGATATCCTGCTGCATCTTTTTCCTGATCATCGGATGCAATAATTGGTTAAGCCACTCTTTTAATTGACTATCACTGAAGATGGCTTCACGCAGCTTACTGCGATTGAGCGACCCATCTGTCAGTAAGATGTCAGAACCCAACCTCTCCACAATGGCCTGCAAGCCAGCACTGCCGGGCTCAACCACTTCGCGGGCAACGATATCGGCATCGATGATATCAATGTGCTGGGCGGCAAATAAATTAGCGATAGTTGTTTTGCCGCTACCGATCCCGCCAGTTAATCCGATTACAAGAGACATACATTAAAGCCCTAGGTAGGAGGTTAGATACCAATTGAGCAACGGCTCGCCCCACAGCATCGCCACCCAGCCGGCAGTCGCCAGATAAGGGCCGAACGAAAAAGGTTGTTGGCCGTCTGCCTGTTGGCGGCGCAGCATGATAATGCCGCAGATAGCACCGACCAGAGAGGAAAACAGCACGACAAACGGCAGTAACTGCCAACCCAGCCAAGCGCCGAGCGCAGCCAGAAGTTTGAAGTCACCGTATCCCATGCCTTCTTTACCGGTTAGTAACTTGAAGGCCCAGTACAAGCTCCATAGTGATAGGTAGCCAGCCATGGCACCAATAATGGCATCTCGCAGGCTGACCGGGGAGATCCCCAGTAGCGACAGCATCAAGCCAGCCCACATTAGCGGCAGGGTGATTTGATCCGGCAGTAACATCTTGTCGATGTCGATAAAGGTCAGGGCGATAAGCGCAAAGCTGAATAAAATGACCGCCAGTGACCACGTCGAAGGTGGTAGGTAGAGAGCGACAGTGGTACTTACGGCGGCGGTCAACACTTCGATGGCCGGATAACGGGCACTGATACTGGCTTTGCAGTGGCGGCACTTACCTTTAAGCAGCAGCCAGCTGATCACCGGAATGTTATCCCACATGCTGATCTGTTGCTGGCAGTGAGGGCAACGTGAACGCGGGACACTGAGGTTAAAGGTACTGGTGTCTTGCTGCGGGCCAAGCTCAGGAAAATACTCGATGCAGTCAGCTCTCCATTGGCGTTCCATCATAATTGGCAGGCGGTGGATCACCACGTTGAGGAAACTACCAATTAGCAATCCGAAAATTGCCGCAAAAACAGGAAATAACCAAGGATATACAGACAGCAGCGTCATGAAAAAACTCTCATATTACTCAATGGGGATATTGTAGGGGAATCGTGCCGGAGGATAAAGGCAGATCCTAGGAAAAGCGGTTGCTAAAACCTTGAAGACCATAGCCAAGAAGACCATGGCCTAGGCCCTCGCACCTTACGTCTAGCCAACCACACTCATCAGCTTGAACACTGGCATATACATAGCAACCAGTAGCCCGCCGATGACCCCGCCGAGGAACAGGATAATCAGCGGCTCTAGAATTTTACCCAGATTATCGACCGTATTGTCGACATCGCTTTCGTAGGTGAAGGCAATCTTGTTAAGCATGTCATCAATAGAGCCTGACTCTTCGCCGATCATTACCATTTGTAGCATCAGCTCGGGAAAAACTTCGCTGTGGCGCAGGGCGAGGTGAAGCGGCATACCAGCAGCCGTATTGCTGTGCGCGCCTTCAATAGCTTGCTCGATAAAGCGGTTGCCTGCGGTCTTGCCGGCAGCCTCTATACCTGACAGTAGCGGGATCCCCGAAGAGAAGGTGGTGGCAAGGGTGCGGGCGAAACGGGCAATTGCGGCTTTGAGCATGATAGGCCCGACAATAGGAAAGACGAGCAGGGCTCGATGGACCCGAAGTTTATTTTTGTCTGACCTACGGTAGGCCATGACGGCAAGTATGGAGACGGCCAGTAAGCCCAGTGCAAGGAGGGGGCCGTCGCTAAGCAAGAAGTTAGACACATCAATGATTTTCTGGGTGAGCCACGGCAGTTCAGCGCCAAATCCTTTGAAAATATTAGCAAATTGCGGGATCACGAAGATCAGCATCAACAAGGTAACAAGGATGGCGGTAATCGTGACCATGATGGGGTAAATCATCGCCTTGATGACCTTTTTGCGCATGGCTTCGCTTTTTTCCCGGTAGGTCGCAAGACGTTCAAAGGCTTGTGCTAAATGGCCAGTTTGCTCGCCAGTGGCGACGAGATCGCAATAGAAGTTATCGAACAACGGCGAGCTGGTATTCAAGGCTCTGGCCAGACTTAAGCCAGCTTCGACCTGATTGCTGACCATCGTTAGCGTGGCTCTGGCTTCGGCTTTGTTGTGGCTATGAGCAATCAGCTTGAGCGCCTGCACCACCGGGACACCAGAGTTGACGATAGTTGCCAGTTGGCGGGTGATGGCGGTGACATCTTTAGAGGTAAACTGGTTGCGCCGCTTGCTCAGCGTCGAGGGCTTGTAGCGTTTGATTTTCTTAGCCTGGATTTGTTGCTCATTGAGCTTGGCCCGGATTTCTTGCTCTTGGTAGCCAACCATGATGCCGGATAGGCGCTTACCGGTAGGGTTGATCCCGCGCCAGCGGTAATAGCGTATTTTTCTTTCCTGAGCCATGGGGAGTCCTTATTTAGCTAGGTGTCCGTGTTCTTTTAAGGTGGTGCTATGTGAGCATGTGTAAGCCAGGTGGCTTTACACGAAATGGAGCACACGCTGCAGCTCAGCCAAGCTGGTGGTACCTTGGCATAGTTTTTCGATACCGGCCTGTTTGAGGGTGATCATGCCTTGCTGGCAGGCGATGTCTTCGAGTTCTAACGTGCTGGCACCTTGCATCAGCGCTTGGGATAGCGGACGGGAAAAGGGCATGATTTCGTAAATGCCGACTCGGCCCAAATAGCCTTTGTTACAGTCATCACAACCGTTTGAGCTAGCCTTGAACAGTTTGGCATTCGGCGGTATGTCGAGCTTGGCACACAGCAACGGGTCGATATCGTCCGGCTCCTTGCAATGCGGGCACAGCCTGCGTGCGAGGCGCTGGGCAATGATCAGGCTGAGCGATGAGGCCAAGTTGAAATCTTCGATCCCCATGTTGGTCAATCGGGTGATGGTTTCGGCGGCTGAGTTAGTATGCAAGGTGGAGAGTACGAGGTGGCCGGTCTGGGCAGCTTTGACCGCAATGCCACCGGTTTCGATATCACGAATTTCGCCGACCATGACCACATCCGGGTCTTGGCGTAGGAAGGCCCGCAGCGCTTCGGCAAAGCCCAAGCCGGTTGCGGGGTTGATCTGTACCTGGTTAATCCCCGGCAGGTTGATCTCGACCGGATCTTCGGCGGTGGAAATATTGCGTGCTTCGGTATTAAGGATCCGCAACCCGGCATACAGTGATACGGTTTTGCCGCTACCGGTCGGGCCGGTCATCAGGATCATGCCCTGTGGCTGGTTCAATGCAGCAAGGTAGGCTTTTTTCTGACCGTCGTTGTAACCAAGCAGATCAATGTCGAGCTTGCTGCTGCTGGCATCGAGGATCCGCAATACCACTTTTTCACCCCACATGGTGGGCAGGGTCGAGACCCGTAGATCAACCGAAACCGCCTCTGATAGTTTGAGCTTGATCCGGCCATCTTGCGGGATCCGCCGCTCGGCAATATCGAGCCGCGACATTACCTTGAGACGGGTTGATAGTCGGCGCGACAGATTCGCTGGTGGGGTCGCATACTGGTGCAAAATCCCATCGCAACGAAAGCGGATCCGGAAAGTCTTTTCATAGGGCTCGAAATGGATATCCGAGGCGTGTTTGCGCAGTGCATCGAGCAAGGTTTGGTTGATATAACGGGTCACCGGGGCGCTGTCGCTGCTGAGATCCGTGGTGTCATCGATCAGCTCGCCATCACTGAGATCGACCAGCTCGGTCAGCTCACTGTCGCTGATGCCGCGTTGTGGCGCGTGCTGCTCGGTGCCCTTGAGCTCGCTGCCATAGACCCGGCGTATGGCTGCTTCAAGCTGTTTGTGTTCGAGTAATATTGGTTCGACATGCTTGCCGGTGGCAAAACGGAATTCATCGAGGGCATCGAGGTAGGTCGGATCGCACAGGCCGATAAACAGGGTATTGTCGGTGGCACTTAATGGCAGTACCCGGTGGCGCAGGATTAAGTCACGCAGGTTGAGAGTTTTGCAGCACTCGGCATAGTCATACTGGTGGGCATCGACCAGCGCGACAGCAAAAATCACTTCAAGCTGGCGTGCCAAGTCTTGGCTAGTCATGATCCCTAGGCCAATTAACGCCGCAGGTACAGACAGTTTCTCTGCCTGTACCTGATCGATCACCTGTTGCAACTGCACCGGGCTGATCAGCTCAGCCTGGTGCAGAATAGAAGCGAGGTTGGTGTGCATTAGCTTGCTGGGCACCAGTCTGTATTGCCATTACCTGTACATGTAGTCTCCCATACAACGCCATTAGTTGATAAAGTAGGGGTCAGTACAACAGTTGCTCCAACAGGAAGAGAGCCTTTTGCTACAGCTGTTGCTACTACGGTGCCAGTTGATGCTCCAAGTGTTGCCTGGGCCACTGTTGAATCAATAGTGAAATCGTCTGTAGCACTTTTCTGAAATTGTTGTTGGGCTGGAACACCACCATTACCACTTGAACAGTCACTTTTACCATCAAGAAGACAGATTCCAACAGCGGTTTTAAATGCGGCAGTAGCACTTAGCATCTCACTGGCATGAGCTCGCTTGGTGTAATTTTGATAAGCAGGTACAGCAAACGCACTCAATACACCAATAATCGCCACCACTATCATCAATTCAATCAGCGTAAAGCCTTTTTGTCCTTTCATTGTTTTGTCCTTGTCTTGTAACCATCACTGTTTATGTGTAGCCAGCATACGCTTGATATTCATGGTGTTTTATTGCCTGCGAAAGGTTGCGGGAAATGGTTCTAATAAATGAGTGGGATCTTGCAATCTTTGCAGTAAACAATGCGAGTGACTTTGCGCTAGCACGGAGAGGGTAAAGAGGATGTAATGAATGAAAGGTTTTGATTTTATTGTCAATATGTAGGTTTTTGCTGCCAGTGACCCCAAACAAAAACAGGCTCCATTCGGAGCCTGCTCTGATATTCGCGTAAAGACTGACTACGCTTATTTAAACCGCATCGACAAGTCCATCGCCTTGAGGTGCTTGGTCAGCGCGCCGACGGAGATGTAGTCCACACCCGTTTGGGCGAATTCACGAATCGTTTCCAGCGTGACGTTGCCGGAGTTTTCCAGCGCGGCACGGCCAGCGTTGATGGCCACGGCTTGACGCATCATGTCGGTGGTGAAGTTATCCAGCATGATGATATCGGCGCCGGCATCAATGGCTTGTTGTAGCTCCGCCAGTGATTCGGTTTCCACTTCTACTGGCTTGCCAGGGTTGAGCTGCTTAGCGGTGCTGATCGCTTGTTCAATGCCACCACAGGCGATGATGTGGTTTTCCTTGATTAGGTAGGCATCGAAAACGCCGATACGGTGGTTGTAGCCGCCGCCGCAGGTGACGGCATATTTCAGTGCGCTGCGCAGGCCCGGGATAGTCTTGCGGGTATCCAGCAGACGGCAGTGAGTACCTTCTAGCTGTTTGGCGTACCCGGCCACTGTTGTAGCACAGCCGGATAGGGTCTGGATGAAGTTCATCGCGTTACGCTCGCCGGTCAGCAGGGTACGAGACGGGCCGCTCAGGGTACACAGGGTTTGGTTCGGCTCGACCGTGTCGCCGTCTGCAACATGCCACTCAATGCAGACTTCGCCACCCAGCTGGCGGAATACTTCCTCGGCCCACAGTTGGCCGCAGAAAATACCATGCTCACGGGTAATGATGGTGGCGACGCCTTGGGCACCTTCTGGGATCAGGCTGGCGGTAATATCGCGGCTGGCATCAATTTCACCGCCAAGATCTTCACGCAGGGTGTCGGCAACGGCACGGGTAATTTCGATGGGAAGCTGCTGTTTAAGGTAATTCAAGCGCGATTCGCTGTCGTGCTTCTTTTCCATTTGAGTCATGACAAATCCGTAGCAAGGTTTGGCTGCTGAATCGGGGCGGGAGGCGCTCCCGGGTTACTGGTACTGATCATACCGCGATGCGAGGTGAGATCCTAGGATAATCAGGCCCTAGGCTGAGCCGTCATCGGCGATGGGAAGGGCGAAATCAAGAACAATAGCTTGACTCGTCGTTGGACTGTTAAACTCTGTTTGAGATAGCCCAGAGCCAAAGGATATAAAATGCTAACAATCAACCAAGAGCATTGGCTGGAAGGGGTCAAGCATGTCCCTTCACCGTTTCACGATGCCAGACCGGACTGTGACGATATTTCGCTGCTTGTTGTGCATAATATCAGTTTGCCGCCAGGCCAATTTGGCGGCCCTTATATCGAACAGCTGTTTACCGGAACCCTAAAATCTGACGCACATCCCTATTTCGAGTTAATTTCTGGCTTTCGGGTATCAGCCCATTGTCTAATTATGCGAAATGGCGTTATTATTCAATTTGTTCCATTTGATTGTCGGGCTTGGCATGCCGGTGTGTCGACATTTGCAGGTCGTGACAAGTGCAATGACTACTCAATCGGAATTGAACTGGAAGGTACGGATACCCTGCCATATACCCAGGCCCAGTATGACACCCTAGCTGCGCTGACCCAAGTGCTGCTTGATCACTATCCCCGCATGAACGCTAGCCGGATCACTGGTCATGAATTTATCGCACCCGGGCGAAAAACCGACCCAGGGTTGGCATTTGATTGGCTTGCTTTTAAGTCTTCAATTTTGCTCAAATAATCGCCCCTTAGCGGCATGGCTGATGCAGAAATTGGCGAGGAAGTGTAACAAACAAATGGTCTGACCATTGTTGGTTTCTTCGCCTCATCTTGCTCTAACCCCTGTTGAATACTAGTGTTTGTCATGTTTTAACAAGTTTTCATAATTTGAAATTTTTGTTAAATCACCCCTCGTTCTATGATTTCAGTCAAGTTGTTGCTAGACATCTTCAATTATTTATGTAAAATTTCCAACTACAGTTTAATTGGTAATACCAATTACCCGCATTCCGGACTACCTTGAAACGTAATAAGTGCAACTAAGAATCAATAACTAATGACTTATAAACGAATTCGCCAACCTAAGCTCTCCGATGCTATCGAGCAGGAACTAGAGCACCTGATCCTAGAGGGAATCCTATCCCCGGGTCAGCAGCTGCCGCCTGAACGTGAGCTGGCCAAGCAATTCGATGTTTCTCGCCCATCTGTCCGTGAAGCTATCCAGCGCCTAGAGGCAAAAAAACTGCTCACGCGCCGTCAGGGTGGCGGAACCTTTGTGACCGAAAAGCTATGGCAGAGCTTTTCCGAGCCACTGTTGGAACTACTTTCCGCCCATCCAGAGACCCAGCTAGACCTACTGGAGTCGCGCCACGCCCTCGAGGGCCTGGCTGCCTACTATGCCGCCTTGCGCGGAAACTCTGAAGATTTTACCCGTATCCGTGACTGCCATGCGCGGATACAGGAAGCCCAGCAGCAAGGTGATATGCCGGCCGAAGCCGCCGCTGTGATGCAATACCTGATAGCGGTGACCGAGTCCGCTCACAATGTGGTATTGCTCCATATCATCCGTAGCCTTGCCCCTCTGCTGGAGCAAAACGTATTACAAAACTTTGAGCTCCTGAACCGTCGCCCCGATGTGGTGGAAAAGGTGCGCAATCATCGAGCCAACATTGTCCAAGCGATTGTTTCGGGTGAGCCCGAACAGGCCCGCGAAGCATCGCATGCACATTTGGCTTATATCGAGGAAACCTTGTTGGATTTATCGCGAGAAGACAGTAGACGAGAACGCTCTCTTCGCCGCATTCAACAACGCAAGGACGGGCTGGATTAGAGCACCTCTCATATAAGCCGAGGGCGCTAGTAAACAGTCGCGACATTGTTAGTTTTGTAGATTATCAACGAAAGGATAGATCGCATGTCTGAAGTCATGAAAAATGACGTGGATGCACTGGAAACTCAAGAGTGGCTAGCAGCCCTAGAGTCAGTGGTTCGTGAAGAAGGTGTAGAACGCGCCCAGTACCTACTTGAGCAAGTACTGGACAAGGCTCGTCTTGATGGCGTAGATATGCCAACAGGAATGACAACCAACTACATCAATACGATCCCAGCGGCACAGGAACCTGCATACCCAGGTGATACAACACTTGAGCGCCGTATTCGTTCCATTATTCGTTGGAACGCAATCATGATTGTACTGCGTGCTTCTAAGAAAGATTTGGACCTAGGTGGCCACATGGCTTCTTACCAGTCTGCCTCTGCATTCTACGAAGTATGTTTCAACCACTTCTTCCGTGCACCAAACGACGTTGATGGCGGCGATTTGGTTTACTACCAGGGTCACATCTCTCCAGGTATCTATTCTCGCGCATTTGTTGAAGGCCGCCTGACTGAAGAGCAGCTAGACAACTTCCGCCAAGAAGTAGACGGTAAAGGTATCCCATCATACCCGCACCCTAAACTAATGCCTGAATTCTGGCAGTTCCCGACAGTTTCTATGGGGTTGGGCCCAATCTCTGCTATCTACCAAGCGCGCTTCCTTAAGTACCTTGAAGGCCGTGGTCTGAAAGAGACTTCAGCGCAACGCGTTTACGCGTTCCTGGGCGATGGTGAGATGGATGAGCCAGAATCACGCGGCGCGATCTCTTTCGCTGCACGTGAGAAGCTGGACAACCTATGTTTCCTTATCAACTGTAACCTGCAGCGTCTAGATGGCCCTGTTATGGGTAACGGTAGCATCATCCAAGAGCTTGAAGGCCTATTTAAAGGCGCAGGTTGGAATGTTGTTAAAGTTATCTGGGGTAGCAACTGGGATTCTCTGCTAGCGAAAGACACTTCCGGTAAGCTTCTTCAGCTAATGAACGAAACGATCGACGGTGACTACCAGACATTCAAGTCGAAAGATGGCGCCTACGTACGTGAGCACTTCTTTGGTAAGTACCCAGAAACCGCGGCACTTGTTGCTGATATGACTGATGACGAAATCTTCGCGCTTAAGCGTGGTGGTCATGACTCATCTAAACTGTTCGCTGCATTCAACAATGCAAAAGAAACAGGCGGCAAGCCAACCGTGATCCTCGCTAAGACTGTTAAAGGTTACGGCATGGGTGAAGCGGCAGAAGGCAAAAACATCGCTCACGGTGTGAAGAAAATGGACATGACTCATGTTCAGCACCTGCGCGACCGTCTAGGCCTACAAGACATCCTTTCAGATGAGAAGATCAAAGATCTTCCATACCTGAAACTGGAAGAAGGGTCGGCTGAGTACGAATACTTGCATGCTCGTCGTAACGCACTGCATGGTTACACGCCTAAACGCCTGCCTAAGTTTACTCAAGAGTTCAAAGTGCCTGAGCTAGACGCGTTCTCTTCTCTACTTGTAGAGCAAAAGCGTGACATCTCTACCACAATGGCTTACGTACGTACGCTAAACATCCTTCTGAAAGATAAGAGCATCGGTAAGAATATCGTGCCGATCATCTGTGATGAAGCGCGTACTTTTGGTATGGAAGGTCTATTCCGCCAGGTGGGGATCTACAACCCACACGGCCAAGAATACACACCTGAAGACCGCGGTGTAGTCTCTTACTACAAAGAAGCGACTTCTGGTCAGGTTCTACAAGAAGGTATCAACGAACTTGGTTCAATGGCATCTTGGGTTGCTGCTGCAACGTCATACAGCACCAACGACCTGCCTATGATCCCGTTCTACATCTACTACTCAATGTTCGGTTTCCAACGTATTGGTGACATGGCATGGCTAGCAGGTGATCAACAAGCTCGTGGCTTCCTTCTAGGTGCGACAGCTGGTCGTACAACCCTGAACGGTGAAGGTCTACAGCACGAAGATGGTCACTCGCACATCCAGGCGAACACTATCCCTAACTGTATCTCTTACGACCCAACGTTTGCTTACGAGCTAGCGGTGATCATGCAAGACGGTATCCGTCGCATGTACGGTGAGAACCAAGAGAACGTGTTCTACTACCTAACGGTAATGAACGAAAACTACGCCATGCCAGCAATGCCGGAAGGCGCTGAAGAAGGCATCCGTAAGGGTATCTACAAGCTAGAATCTTACGCGGGCACTGAGTCTGCAAAAGAGCGCAAAGTTCAGCTGATGAGCTCTGGTACTATCATGAACGAAGTACGCAAAGCTGCACAGATCTTGAGCGATGACTACGGCGTTGCTTCTGATGTTTACTCCGTGACGTCATTCAATGAGCTAACACGTGACGGTCAGGATGCAGAGCGCTTCAACATGCTTCACCCAGAAGCAGAAGCGAAAGTACCTTACATCACTGAAGTGATGGGTACTGAGCCCGCTATTGCTGCGACTGACTACATGAAGAACTACGCAGAACAAGTTCGTGCGTTCATGCCTTCAGAGTCTTTCAAAGTACTTGGTACTGACGGTTTCGGCCGCTCTGACAGCCGTGCGAACCTACGCCGCCACTTCGAAGTTAATGCTGGCTACGTAGTTGTTGCTGCACTGACTGAACTGGCTAAGCGTGGTGATGTTGAGAAATCAGTAGTTGCACAAGCAATTGCTAAGTTCGACATCGACGCAGACAAGATCAACCCGCTATACGCGTAAGAGGCAAATTAAACATGGCAATCGAAATTAATGTACCTGACATCGGTGCAGATGAGGTTGAAGTCACTGAGATTCTTGTTAGCGTTGGCGACAAGGTTGAAGAAGAGCAGTCACTGATCACTGTCGAAGGCGACAAGGCTTCTATGGAAGTTCCAGCTTCTCAGGCGGGTATCGTTAAAGAAATCAAAGTGGCTGAAGGCGACACTGTTTCTACCGGTTCACTAATCATGATTTTCGAAGCAGAGGCTGCCGCTGCAGCACCTGCTCCTGCGGCTGAAGCCGCGCCTGCTGCTCCAGCAGCAGCGGCTCCTGCGACTTCAGAACTTAAAGAAGTTCACGTACCGGATATCGGTGGCGACGAAGTTGAAGTAACTGAAATCATGGTTGCAGTTGGCGACAGCATCGAAGAAGAGCAGTCTCTTCTTACTGTTGAAGGCGACAAAGCATCAATGGAAGTACCAGCACCATTTGCCGGTACGCTAAAAGAGATCAAAGTAGCAGCAGGCGATAAAGTATCGACTGGCTCTCTTATCATGATCTTCGAAACTGCAGGTTCTGCACCTGCGGCAGCAGCTCCAGCGGAAGCGCCAGCGGCGGCTCCTGCAGCCTCTGCTGCAAAAGAAGTCAATGTGCCAGATATCGGCGGTGATGAAGTCGAAGTGACTGAAATCATGGTTGCAGTTGGCGATACAGTGGAAGAAGAGCAATCTCTGATCACTGTTGAAGGTGACAAGGCTTCGATGGAAGTTCCTGCACCATTCGCGGGTACGGTTAAAGAAATCAAGATTGCAGCAGGCGACAAAGTGTCAACTGGCTCGCTAATCATGGTTTTTGAAGTGGCTGGCACTCCGGTGGCGGCAGCGCCAGCACCTGCAGCGGCTCCTGCGGCAGCAACGCCAGCAGCATCTGCGGCAGCTACTCCAGCAACTCCAGCTACAACGGGTGAATTCCAGGAAAACCACGAGTACGCACACGCGTCTCCAGTTGTTCGTCGTTTAGCGCGTGAATTCGGTGTTAACCTCTCCAAGGTTAAAGGTACGGGTCGTAAGAATCGTATCCTGAAAGAAGACGTTCAGAGCTTCGTGAAAGAAGCGCTTAAGCGTCTTGAGTCTGGTGCGGCGGCATCTGGCAGCGGTGACGGCTCTGCGCTAGGTCTACTGCCATGGCCGAAAGTTGACTTCAGCAAGTTCGGTGAGACCGAAGTTCAGAAGCTTTCTCGTATCAAGAAGATCTCTGGTGCTAACCTGCACCGTAACTGGGTAATGATCCCTCACGTTACACAGTGGGACAACGCAGATATCACAGCGCTTGAAGCATTCCGTAAAGAGCAGAACGCGATTGAAGCGAAGAAAGATACTGGCATGAAGATCACGCCACTTGTGTTCATCATGAAAGCGGTAGCGAAAGCGCTTGAAGCCTTCCCTGCATTCAACTCTTCTCTATCTGATGACGGTGAAAGCCTGATCCTGAAGAAGTATGTGAACGTAGGTATCGCAGTTGATACGCCAAACGGCCTGGTTGTTCCTGTCTTCAAAGACGTGAACAAGAAAGGTATCTACGAGCTATCTGATGAGCTGAAAGCGATTTCGAAGAAAGCACGTGCCGGTAAGCTGACGGCTTCTGATATGCAGGGCGGTTGTTTCACTATCTCAAGCCTAGGCGGTATCGGTGGTACTGCATTCACACCAATCGTGAATGCACCAGAAGTTGGTATCCTGGGTGTATCTAAGTCTGAAATGAAGCCAGTGTGGAACGGTAAAGAGTTCGAACCACGCCTACAGCTTCCACTGTCACTATCATACGACCACCGTGTGATCGATGGTGCGGAAGGTGCTCGCTTCATAACATACCTGAACGCGTGTCTGTCTGACATTCGCCGTCTGGTACTTTAAGGTTTCTTAGCCCAACCTCCATGCCTGCAAAAGCGGGCATGGAAGTGTTGTGTAGCTCACAGGCTATAGCAATTTTCTTTTCAGTTTGTTAACACCTCTGTAAAATCGTTAGCTAGCTGAAACAAGAAATAGAACACGAATACTTAGCCTGTTAGGGATAAAAGACTTACAACGAGGTCATGATGAGTAAAGAAATTAAAGCCCAGGTAGTGGTGTTGGGTTCAGGCCCTGCAGGTTACTCTGCGGCATTCCGTTGCGCCGACTTAGGTCTGGATACGGTTCTAATCGAAAAATACAGCACGCTTGGTGGTGTATGTCTGAACGTGGGTTGTATCCCATCTAAAGCACTGCTTCACGTTGCTAAAGTCATCGAAGAAGCAAAAGCAATGGCTGAGCACGGTGTCGTATTCGGTGAACCTCAAACCGATATCAACAAAATCCGTGTTTGGAAAGAAAAAGTAATTACCCAGCTTACTGGCGGTCTTGGCGGTATGGCTAAGATGCGTAAAGTTAACGTAGTTAACGGTTACGGTAAATTTACGGGTCCTAACACTATCGTTGTTGAAGGCGAAGACGGTCCAACAACTGTTAACTTCGATAACGCTATCGTTGCGGCAGGTTCTCGTCCTATCGAGCTACCGTTTATCCCGCACGAAGATTCACGTATCTGGGATTCAACTGACGCGCTTGAGCTGAAAGAAGTACCAGAAAAGCTACTTGTGATGGGTGGCGGTATCATCGGCCTAGAAATGGGTACGGTTTACCACGCGCTGGGTTCTCAGGTTGACGTTGTTGAAATGTTCGACCAGGTAATCCCTGCTGCTGACAAAGACATCATCAAAGTCTTCACTAAACGCATCAAGAAGAAATTCAATCTGATGCTAGAGACGAAAGTAACGGCTGTAGAAGCGCGTGAAGATGGTATCTACGTGTCAATGGAAGGCAAGAAAGCACCAGCTGAAGCCGTTCGTTACGATGCAGTACTTGTTGCTATCGGCCGTGTACCAAACGGTAAGCTAATCGACGCTGAAAAAGCGGGGATCGAAGTTGACGAGCGTGGCTTCATCAACGTTGATAAGCAGATGCGTACTAACGTTGCTCACATCCACGCTATCGGTGACATCGTTGGCCAGCCAATGCTTGCTCACAAAGGTGTGCATGAAGGTCATGTAGCCGCTGAAGTTATCTCTGGTAAGAAGCACTACTTCGACCCTAAAGTCATTCCTTCCATTGCGTACACTGAGCCAGAAGTCGCATGGGTTGGTAAGACGGAGAAAGAAGCAAAAGCTGAAGGTATCAACTATGAAGTTGCGACTTTCCCTTGGGCTGCTTCTGGTCGTGCCATTGCCTCTGACTGTGCTGACGGTATGACGAAGATGATCTTCGACAAAGACACGCACCGCGTGATCGGTGGTGCTATCGTTGGTACTAACGGTGGTGAGCTACTGGGTGAAATTGGTCTAGCGATCGAGATGGGTTGTGACGCCGAAGATATCGCGCTAACTATCCACGCTCACCCAACGCTACACGAGTCTGTTGGCCTGGCTGCAGAAGTATTCGAAGGTTCAATCACTGACCTTCCAAATGCCAAAGCGGTTAAGCGTAAGTAATTGCTACTTTGCTAACGACTATGAAAAAAGCGCCCTAGGGCGCTTTTTTTGTTTTTACTTAGGCTATTGGCTATTGGCTATTGGCTATTGGCAACCGGCTTTAGACAAAAAGGTAGAGCGGTTAGTGGTATTCGGTTGTTTGGATGGACATCGCCCATCGCCCATCGCCGTCTTACGGATACGCATACTCACCGCCATCCACCGCGAACACATCGGTAACAGGGCTGATACCGGTATCGGCGAACATTACTACCATCAACAATGACTGTTGTTGCTTGCCAATCGTCAGAGTTTGGTTAAGCAGGCCATCATCAATGACCTGCAACAGTAACTGTGAGTCTGGATTGGGGACCGGAGAGTTGTCATCACCACTCCATTGCTGGTAAAAGCCGACATAAACGCGTTGGTCGGTGAGAGACCGTAGGTCGATATTAACCTCGAGTTGCTGACTAGTGGTGAAATCATAGTCCGGTGCTACCTTGATACTCGCCATGGTCACCGTGTCGTCTTCGCTGGTGCTGTTTTCGGAAGAAGAAGCTGGTGAGCTTGAATTCGAACTGTCATCACCGCCTCCACCACCACCACAACCGGTCAGTCCCAAGGCCAATATCCAACTGCAAATTAAGAGCGTAAATTGTTTCATCATCAATTCCTCTGTTCTTCCAATTATTGCTATTCCAAGCTATTGCTCTTAGGGGCCATGCTGTTATTCGAGGCCATAGAGGTGTTGGCTAACCCTTTTTGATTTAATAAACCAGTCGACATGGGCACCTGTTGTGGCGTAATCGAAAAACCGAGGGTATGCCAATAACATATCGACTTGCTCCAGTGGGTGAGACCAAGTCTCAGTGACGATAAATCCCCATGGCAGGCCATTTTCGGTGCGGTATAGACTGCCGATTCCATTGTCACTGCGATCATCGTAGTTACCCATCAGCTCAAGGCTGGCATTACCGAGATCGGTTGGCTCGTAGTCATCCAGATGAATTTCAAGCCCGCGCCCAACGGACGTACCTTCGCCATGGTTGAAGCCATCGACTGCAAAAATGAAGGGATCAAATGGAGCTGCCGGCAGGGTCCAAGACTTCACTCCAGCGATGAGGGGCAAAGTGACAGAGAAGTTGAATTTCTCGATCTCTTGGCAGTTTTCCCGTGTACGATGGAAGCGACAACTGGTCTGGGCGTGAGCACTGAGATCTTGCGAAATAATGATCACAGCATTTCCTTGGCCTGTTTCTAGTGGTGAGTCGGCAACCACACGCCCGTTTCGAGTGAAAATAATGTTATCTTCATCGACTGAGCTACGGCTGAGTCGTGGTAGATGAATACCAAAGCCGTTGCGATAGTCGGCTCCAAGGGCCTGCAACGTCCCTGAGATCTTGATCTGGCGGGCATCATCGTTTTGATCGGTTTTGATCTCGATTTGATAGCGCATCACTACATCATTGAGATCGTAGTCGCCTTCACGGGGCCAGCTGTCTTCAAATGCGGCGGTAAAAGGTCCGTAGCGGGAGATATTAAGTTGAGCGTTTTCTAAAGTGACTTGGTAGTCTTCCACTTCGCCATCGGGCGCCCCACCAAACGCGGGTAGGTTTTCTGCACTGCTAAGGCGGAATCTCGCCCAAGTCTCACCAGCAGTAACAAAATCAGGTACATTGACCACCAATGAGTTCATGCCTGCAGACAATGCCTGACCTGTACTGATTTGTTCATTGTTGTCACTGAAATCACCGTCTTTATTCCAGTCAATCCAGGCATTAAGAAAGCCGCCTGCTTGATTGGCTGTAACGGTGATCATAGCTTGCTCACCATTTTGTAACGGGGTAATGATGACGCCGTCCTCATCGTCGACTCCTGTTGCATCATCACTCGTGCCAACGACTGATTCACTGTCAGGCGCAACGCCGCCAAGGAAGAGAGAATTGTTGCTGAGATCGTGGCGGGCACCGTTATTGTCAACAGAGGTCTGATAACTGTCCGGGGCATCGCCTAAATCAATGGATTCAATTTCGACAGGAGCTGAGGCGCAACGTACCCCGTCGTTGAGACCAGACTTCGGCCCGGCAGCAAATTGAACAGCCGTTGTATCGATATTGTTTGGGTCCGAGACATCGATGGTAAAAATGATCCCGTCCTGATTGCGGCTGAAATAGAAATTGCCACTGGCCTCGAAGTAGGCGGCACCGAATGTTCCTGTTACCCCGGCATTACCCAAAATGGTTTTGCTACCGTCATTTGGGTTGATGCGGTAGAAATGCCCCTGCTTGTTGTCGACCGCATAAATATTGCCGTCGTCCGGGTGGAAGGCAAAGTCGGTTATCTTCATACTGCCATCGCTGCCCTCTATTTTTCTGCCCTTGAGGTAATTCGGGTCGTTTTCGTCGAGTGGAATTGTGTACAGCCCCGATCGGTAGAGATAGTAGGTGTTATTGGCGACATCGCCGACATAAAAAGGCGAATCTGGCAAGCCGGTGACAGGCAGGGTGGTTGCCTTGAAGTCATTGCCAACCTGTACCACTTTTTTCTGGGTGGTGTTGAAGGCATAAATGAAGTTGTCGGTTTCATTGTAGCCCGCTGCATTGAGGTTCCCTGTTTGCCCAACATCCGTTTGCAGGGTCTGAAACGCACCGGTCAGTAGGTTTACGCCGTATATGTTGGTTTGTGAGTCCTGCATCAGAAATGCAGTGTATGGGCAGGTATCGAAGGCTGCACTTGCACTGTTGGCGTTGTGACTCAATAACAAAAAAGGCACTACCGAAAGTAAAAATTTTTTATCCATTGTTAAATTTCCCCCTTAGCTAATTAGCACTAATCAACTTTGATACCACAATTTCAAGCTACTGTTTTATTTGGGTTTGTTTCGGGGGTGAAGAGTATGGGAATGTACAGTTTTGCAAATTATTGAAAAACTATTGGGTGGAAGTTGTATCTTGCGAAGCATTATGTCGAAGCGGTTGCAACTCAGCTGGTGACTTTGGATCGTGGCGTTGACCAGTGTTACTGGTACGATCAGCAATAGAGGCATCGAACAATTGATACTGGTTTTTGATATCATTCAGACGCTGGATTATTTTGCTTTCATCTGCTTTCATCTGCTTTCATCTGCTTGCATTTTGCCAGCATGATAAAGGTCGGTAACAAAGTGGCTGGTCGCCAATTGCTTGGCAGTTGCCAGGATCAGCTTTTGTTTGATTGTGAATCGGTTAACGTCACAGTCTTTATAGTTTTGTCTGAAAATGTGAACCTAGCGTGCGTTCACGGAATAAGTAGCCATGACTCAAGAACAGCCATTTGTGGCAACTCACAGTGTGTTTTGCTATCTGCAGTACTGTTATAGAACTTTAGTGCTAAGCGTCACACTTTTGTGCGTGTTCAGTGTCCCTTTTGCTTCCATAGCATTTGCCGAGCAGCGGCCGAAGATCGGTGTCGTGCTGGGCGGTGGCGGTGCCAAGGGCGCAGCGCACATCGGGGTGCTCAAGGCGCTGGAGGATCTGCAGATCCCGGTCGATTACATTGCCGGAACCAGTATGGGCGCCTATGTCGGTGGCCTTTATGCGACCGGGATGAGCGCTGATGAGATTGAGGCGTTGCTGACCAGTGTTGACTGGGAGCAGGGCTATCAAGATCGGGTCATGCGCGGTGATCGCCGGGTTAGGGAAAAGCAGCAAGAAGATCGTTATCAAATCACGAGTGAGCTGGGTTTTGGGTTTTGGGAGCTGAAAGCACCGAGGGGGATTGTCCAGGGGCAGACCATGGGGGCGATTCTACGCTCGACCTCCGGCAATTTACCGGTATTTGATAGTTTTGATCAGTTGGTGATCCCCTACCGTGCGGTCGCTACGGATATTGAGAACCTTGAGCCAGTGGTACTTGATAAAGGCGACTTAGCCGAGGTGATGCAGGCCAGTATGTCAATTCCCGGTTTACTGCCGCCCAAGGAGGTAAAGGGCAAGCTATTGGTTGATGGTGGGATCACCGATAACCTGCCGATTGAGGTGGTCCGCAACATGGGAGCGGATATCATTATTGCGGTTGATATCAGTAACGAATTCAAAAAACGCGATGAGCTGAATACTTATTTTGCCGTCATGGATCAGCTGACGGACTTTATGGTTCGCTATAACGCTGACCGCCAGATTGCCTTGTTATCAGATAAAGACTTCCTTATTCGACCTAATATCCGCGGCATTAACACTGCTGATTTTGCCCGTATGCCGCTGGCTTTCGAGAGCGGTTATGTTGAGGTGATGGCTATGGCTGATGAGTTAAATCACCTTGGCCGCAGTACTTGGTTCCAGGATTACGTCGATAATAAACAGAAGCGCCGTCGCCATCTGGTGCCGCTTGATGAACGGGTGGTCGATGAAATCCGGTTGGAAAATAACAGTAGCTATGCCGATGGTGTACTGCTTGATCGCTTGGAGCTGGAAGCTGGCAAGGCAATTAGCTCGGAGGAGTTGGACGCGAGTGTAAGTAGTTTATATGCCCTCGACCGTTTTGAGCGGGTCGATTACCGCATTGAAAAAATTGACGGTGAGAATGTCATTTTACTCAATGTGGAGGAGAAAAGTTGGGGGCCAAACTTCATCGACTTCCGTTTTGCCCTTGAAGATGATTTTGAAAACAGTACTGATTACTCCTTTGGTATGGCGTTCAATGTCACCGGGCTTAGCCGCGCTGGGGCTGAGTGGCGCACCGAGCTGGAATATGGCTCGGACAAGCGTATTGCGACGGGGCTATACCTGCCTTTTGTCAAAGATCATGACTGGTTTTCCTTGATAACGGCTGAGTATAAAAATACCGATTACAATATTCCCTTATTTGGGGAAGAGCCTGCTTTAGAAGATATTGATATATTCATTCCTGCAAATTATACCGATACCATTTTTGATGCTTCGTTCGGTTGGCAACCAAAGCTGTGGCAAGAGTTCAGGATGGGAATGCGTTATATCAGCGGGGAAACGGAGGTATTGGGTTTTCCAAACTTCGGGGTTGATAAGCGTAAGAGTCAGGTTGGCTATATCCGTTACAGCCTAGATACATTGGATGACTTTATGCTGCCCAAGCAAGGTAACCTGCTTGAACTCGAGTTGGCCGCATCGGATGACAAAAGTCGTTTCGATGGGAGTGAGTTTGATGATTTTTCTGTGCATTTTGATATGAACTGGAAGGGAGCGGTGACCTATGGTGACCATACCTTCATGGGCAAGGCAGAATACGGCCGGGTGAGTTCGGACTTTGACCTGCGGCTCGATCCTAAAGAGCTGGGCGGCTTCCTTAATTTGTCCGGGATCCCGAAAAACAGCTTATCGGGCAACAACAAAATATTCACCGCTGCCATTTATCGCTATAACCTGACGGAGCAGGACTTTGGCTTGTTCAAATCCTCGGTCTTCTTCGGTGGCTCAGTGGAATACGGCGGGGTCTATAACAATTCCGATCTGAATTTCAAGGATGTCCCGCTCTATACTGCAGGCAGCCTGTACTCGGGGATCACCACGCCCGTCGGTCCGCTTATCTTGGCTTATGGCCGTACCGAACAGTCAAATCATGCGTTTTATGTCTTTTTTGGCGGGGCGTTGTAGTGTAATAAGCTGAAATAAGGGCGAAAAAAATCTGGTTGGGTCAACACTTCCTTACATTTATTCAAAACTTTTGAATGTTGTGAAAAACGACTGGATTTTAATATTACGTTAAATCTGGTATGCTCGGTAGACGGTTTTGGTCTCCGTTGGCTGAAATAGTAACATTTCCTATGTGACCGAAGGAGTAACACTGCCTTCAAGGATGCTAACGGCAGATCAATCACTTCCAAGGATGTTTGGCCAGTGCGGCCAAACCTAAAATGAGGAATATGTCGTGCTTGAAGCCTACCGTAAACACGTCGAAGAACGTGCTGCAGAAGGAGTTGTTCCAAAGCCGCTCGATGCTGAGCAAGTTGCCGCTTTGATTGAATTACTGAAGACCCCACCGGCAGGTGAGGACGCCTTTCTGCTAGATCTGCTGGAAAATCGTATTCCCCCTGGTGTTGATGAAGCGGCCTACGTTAAGGCTGGATTTCTTGCGGCATTGACTAAAGGTGAAGCGCAGTCCCCAATCGTCAGCAAGGAAAAAGCTGCAGAGTTGTTGGGTACGATGCAAGGTGGTTACAACATTGAGCCGCTGATTGCACTGCTTGACGATGATGCTCTGGCCCCGATTGCGGTTAAGACGTTGTCCCATACTCTACTGATGTTCGATGCCTTCTATGACGTCGAAGAGAAAGCGAAAGCCGGCAATGTATTTGCCAAGCAGGTGATCCAATCTTGGGCGGATGCCGAGTGGTTCCTGTCCAAGCCTGAGCTGGCAGAAAAAATCACCCTGACCGTATTCAAAGTGACTGGCGAAACCAATACCGATGATCTGTCACCGGCACCGGATGCGTGGTCGCGTCCTGATATCCCGCTACATGCCTTGGCGATGTTGAAGAACGAACGCGAAGGTATCGAACCTGATCAGCCGGGCTCGATTGGCCCTATCAAGCAGATCGAAGCACTGAAAGCGAAAGGTCATCAGCTGGTTTATGTCGGCGATGTTGTTGGTACCGGCTCATCACGTAAGTCGGCGACTAACTCGGTGCTTTGGTTCATGGGTGACGATATCCCTAATGTACCTAACAAGCGTGCTGGTGGTTATGTCCTGGGCGGTAAGATTGCGCCAATCTTTTTCAATACCATGGAAGATGCGGGTGCGCTGCCGATTGAAGTGGATGTCACCGCGCTGAACATGGGCGATGTGATTGATGTCTACCCGTTCAAGGGTGAAGTACGCCGCTATGGAAGTGATGATGTTGTATCGACGTTTGAGCTGAAAACCGATGTGCTGATTGACGAAGTGCGTGCTGGTGGCCGTATTCCACTGATCATTGGCCGCGGCCTTACAGATCGGGCCCGCCAATCACTGGGCCTACCATCATCTGATGTGTTCCGCCGTCCTGTTGCGGTTGAAGATTCAGGCAAAGGGTATACCTTGGCCCAGAAGATGGTGGGTAAAGCCTGCGGTGTCGAGGGTATTCGTCCTGGGACGTACTGTGAGCCGAAAATGACAACGGTAGGCTCACAAGATACCACCGGCCCAATGACCCGTGATGAACTAAAAGATCTGGCGTGTCTTGGTTTTTCGGCTGAATTGACCATGCAGTCGTTCTGTCACACTTCGGCCTACCCTAAGCCGATTGATGTGAACACCCACCATACCTTGCCTGATTTCATCATGAACCGCGGTGGCGTGTCGTTACGCCCGGGTGACGGTGTTATTCACTCATGGCTGAACCGTATGCTGCTGCCTGATACCGTGGGTACAGGTGGTGACTCACACACCCGTTTCCCTCTGGGCATTTCGTTCCCGGCAGGCTCTGGTCTGGTCGCATTTGCTGCCGCAACCGGGGTGATGCCGCTTGATATGCCAGAATCTATTTTGGTGCGCTTCAAGGGTGAGATGCAAGAAGGGATCACCCTACGTGACTTGGTGCATGCCATCCCTTATTACGCGATCCAGCAAGGTCTGTTGACGGTAGAGAAAGCCGGTAAGATCAACGAATTCTCTGGCCGTGTACTGGAAATCGAAGGTGTTGAGCACCTAACGGTAGAGCAGGCATTTGAGCTTTCTGATGCGTCAGCCGAGCGCAGTGCTGCAGGCTGTACGGTGAAGTTGTCGCAAGAGTCGATTGCTGAGTACTTGAACTCTAACATCGTGATGCTTAAGTGGATGATTGCCGAAGGTTACGGCGACCGCCGTACTATCGAGCGTCGTATCACGGCAATGGAAGCGTGGTTGACGAACCCTGAGTTGATGGAAGCAGATAACGATGCCGAGTACACGCATGTTATCGAAATCGACCTGGCAGAGATCAACCAGCCTATCTTGTGTGCACCAAACGATCCGGATGATGCACGTCTGCTTTCTGATGTGCAGGGGACAGCGATTGATGAAGTGTTCATCGGTTCGTGTATGACCAACATCGGTCACTTCCGTGCGGCAGGTAAACTGCTTGAGAAGTTCGGTGGTCAGCTTGATACCCGCCTGTGGGTGGCTCCGCCGACCAAGATGGATAGAGATCAGCTTACCGAAGAAGGCTACTACGGAATCTTCGGTCGCGCTGGCGTACGTATCGAAACCCCAGGTTGTTCATTGTGTATGGGTAACCAGGCCCGTGTCGCTGACAAGGCAACGGTGATGTCGACATCGACCCGTAACTTCCCGAACCGTTTGGGTACTGGTGCCAATGTTTACCTGTCTTCTGCTGAACTCGCAGCGGTCGGTGCTATTCTTGGCCGTATTCCAACCAAGGAAGAGTACCTTGAGTACGCCAAGCAAATTGATGCGACGGCAGCGGATACCTACCGTTACCTCAACTTCCACCGTATGGAACAGTACACCAAGAAAGCCGATGATGTAATCATCCAGCAACCGGCCTAAGGGTAAACTGCTACGAATAAAAACGCCTCCAGTTGGAGGCGTTTTTTATGGTATCAAGAATAAAGGTTTAAGCCGTTTTCTCTTTCGCCAATGCCTTGGCTTTACGGCGCTTGCTGAGCCACAAGTGCTCAAGACCGATACGGCCACCGCCTTGTATCATCAGGGTGAGGTAAACCAGTGAATAGATAAAGGCTAGCTCTGCATCCGCCCAGCCTTTTAGCATACCTACCGCATAGGCTGCCGTCCCCATAGTAAATAGCAATACCAAAGCGCTGATACGGGTGAGTATACCCAGCATCAGTGCAATAGAACCAAGCACTTCGGCTAGCATTGCCAACACCAGGCTTGGGGCAGAGCCAATGCCGAACGGGTCGATAAAAGTAGGGGCTAGCTCACTGAAGTTCATTAATTTGCCAACGCCGTGGGTCAGCATCGCCCCGCCGATGGCCAAACGGAGCAACAGCAGTAGCAGGTCTTCGATACGGTGAGATCCGTTTCGACCGGATAGGAGAGCAAGTAGTTTGTCCATGACAGGATCCTTCATGAGAAAAAGAGTAGCTTGTCCTATTAGACTACGAGGGAGATGACCCTAATCTGAATGACACGGATCAATGTGTGGTTCTGTGAGGAAGCTAACACCTTTGGGTTAGGCACGTGGCGATGGGCGATAGGCTAGAGGAGATATAACTCCCGTAAAGTCGACAAGGCTCGTCCATCTGGTACGGGAAGCAGGCACAAACAGAAAAGCCGATACAGATGTACCGGCCTTTGATATTCGTTTGCTACTCTGATTGGACTAGCGTTTGCTTACAGTCAGCATGGCGGCAACGTTGCGAGCGGTCATCTCGACGTTGAATGCCGCTTCATCCATGGCGGTTTGAAGATCCATCGCGCGCGGCGTAACACTGAATACCGCATCGATACCGTGGTCGTAGACCGCGTCGCAATCGTCGGCCAGACAACCAGCGATACCGATCACTGGGATATGGAAGCGCTTGGCGGTACGGGCAACACCGATTGGCGTTTTGCCATGGACCGTCTGGCTGTCGATGCGGCCTTCACCGGTGATCACCAAATCAGCATCCGCGCACACATCCAGTAGGTTTACCGCATCCATCACAATGTCGATACCTGGACGCAGGCTCGCATCCAACAGGCCAAGCAAGGCGGCACCAAGACCACCTGCAGCACCGGCACCGGCCATGTCTTTTACATCACGGCTTAGCTGGGATTTGATGATACCAGCGTAGTGGGCCAGGTTCGCATCAAGCTGCTCGACCATTTGTGGTGTTGCACCTTTTTGTGGGCCGAAGATATGCGATGCGCCTTTCGGGCCGCATAGTGGGTTGTCGACATCACAGGCGACTTCCAGCTTTACGGTCGCTAGGCGAGGGTCAAGGTTGGTTTTGTCGATGGTGGCAATACGGGCCAGCTCAGCGCCGCCAAAACCTATCTCTTCATTGTTTTCGTCCAGCAGACGGATACCCAGCGCTTGTGCCATACCGATACCGCCGTCGTTGGTGGCACTGCCGCCGATACCAACGATGATGTGCTCGACGCCGTTGTCCAGCGCCGCTTTGATCAGCTCACCGGTCCCGAAAGTGGTGGTTTTCAGCGGATTGCGCAGCTCTGGCGCGACCAGGTGCAGGCCTGAGGCTGCTGCCATTTCGATGATTGCTGTGCGACCATTGCCCATCACACCATAGAAACCGTCTACCAGCTCGCCCAGCGGGCCAGTTACAGATTGCTCGATGATAGAGCCGTTAGTGGCATCAACCAGAGATTGAACAGTGCCTTCGCCACCGTCAGCCATTGGTAATTTGTGGTATTCGGCTTCCGGTAGGACTTGGCGGAAACCCGCTTCGATAGCCGTTGCCACTTCCATGGCCGTCAAACTTTCTTTGTATGAATCTGGGGCAATAATAATTTTCATGGCGATAAATCCTTAAACGAAGAAACCGAAAACACCGAAGATGAGGGTAGAGACGACGGCAATCATCAGGCCGACAGCTGACTCGTAAGGGATCAGCTTGAGGCGCTCTTTGATATCCATATGAACGGCGCCACCTGTGGCATGGAAGAAGCTGCCGTGTGGCATGTGATCCATAACAGTGGCGCCAGCGTGGATCATCGCGGCACCAGCCAGCGCAGGTACGCCCAGCTCAAGGATGGTGTGGCTAAATACGCTAGAGGCAACCGCCGTACCGGCAGTAGTGGAAGCCGTTGCCAGTGCCATCATCGAGCCTGAAATAGGTGCGAGCAGATAAGACGGCAGCCCAGAGGCTGTGAGTAGATCAATCAGACCGTCTTTCAGGCCAGAGTTGGCAATGATGCCTGCCAGAGTACCGGTACCCAGAAGCATAACGGCAACCGGTGCCATACGGGTCAGGCCGGACACGGCAAAGTGGTTGGTATCACGGAAGCGGCCCATGATCACTGCACCGGCCAAGCCACCTAGCGGCAGGGCGATCAGTGGGTCAACATTGATCCCGGCAATAGGGCGCAGCGCCAATAGGGCGATTGCGATAAGTGGCGCGACAATGGCTGCTCCGAATTTCGGTAGGCGACTATGGTCGACGGCGACAACTTCGTGCTCGGCGACTTTGCTGCCACGGTTAACCAGTTTTTTTGCAATGAAGTAAGCGAACGCCATACCGCACAGGCCAGGGATCACGCCAGCTGCCATTACTGACGTTAGCGGGACATTGAAGGCATCGGCCGCGGCAATCGCATTGGGGTTGGGTGACATGATGTTACCGGCTTTACCGCCACCGACCATGGCCAGCAAGATAGCCATTTTCGACAGATCGGCACGGCGTGCAATCGCCAGTGCGATTGGGGCCACAGTGATAACCGCGACGTCAACGAATACGCCGACTGCAGTAAGGATCATCGTAGCGACGGCCAGTGCCAGCAGGGCACGGGTCTCGCCGACTTTCTTGACGATGGTTTCAGCGATAGAAGTCGCTGCACCAGACTCAATTAACACACCGGCAAGGACACCGGCAGCTAAGATTCGCAGTACTGCGGTAACAATGCCCTGGGCACCGCCGATCATCAGGTTAACGGTATCGGTCAGCGATACGCCACCGATAATACCACCGACGAGGGCACCGATGATCATGCCGTAGGCGGGTGGGACTTTTTTCAGGATCAGGCTAATGGCCACTACCAGTGCTGCCAGAGCACCCAGTGTTGATACTTCTACCATGTTCTATTCCACGTCAAAATTAAAAAAGAAAAAAAGAAAATTCCTAACTGCGGTGGAATGTACTCGGGCAAGCGGCTTTTGGCTTTAGGCGAGATGACGAAAAATCATCACCTCAGGTTTGATTTTTTGTGCAGCTGCACAGTTTGGTGGTTTTTTAAACTAGCATGAAAGGGCGAGATACAACCGGGTTTTGTCAGGTAAGCTATTGAAATTTATCTTTGTTATCTTCTCGATACGATCAATCCGGTAACGCAGGGTATTGCGGTGAATATGGAGCATTTCGCATGTTTGAGCTAAATCACAATTCTGAGCAAAAAATACCTTAAGGGTCTTGAGCAGGGTCCCTTTAGGATCATTAGCCTTGAGATCGTCGAGTGGTTTGACCAATTGCTCGTAGCGCCAAGGGTCGTCTTTGAGCCCGCTGAGGAGTACAGGCAGCAGGTGATCTTGGTAGAACAAGACATCCCCGCCGTTTTTACCGGCCTTGAGGGTTGCCTGGGCCGTTTGGAACGAGCGTGATAACCCCGGTAGACCGGGAAAGTAGTCACCAAGGGCGATCTGGATTGAGAAGTGGCTTTCCTTGGCAACCCGGCGCATCAGCTTGTTGATCCGTTTTTCCTCGATATCCCGTGACCATCCCGCATCTTCTAGGGTGATGGGTTTTAGCACCACTATCTCATTGAGCGACACCGAATGGATTCCGACCAGGTTGTCGCGCTCAGGGTATTCGAGTAGGTGCACCATTTTTTGCAGGTGTTCGAGTGATAGTGACTCGCCTTCTGCAGGGAGTACCTTGACCAAGGCGGCTATGCGTGGTTGGGCCAGATCCAGATCGAGCTTCTGGGCAATGGAGAGCAGTTGGGTATCATTGAGCTCGGTGCCTTTGATCAGCTGCAATACCAACTCTTCGCGGTGACGTTTGTTCCACTGCACCTGAGACATCAAGGCTTCTTGTTCGACGATCAGCTCGGCAGTCATTTTGACCAGTTCGCCATAGTTACGCACTTGATCTGGCGTGCCGGAAACCCCTACCACACCTATAATTTGGTCGCGGAAGACGATAGGCAGGTTAATACCGGGCTTTACCCCTTTGAGTTGCAGTGCGGTACCGGGATCAATTTCGACTACCCGGTTGTCAGTGATAGCGAGTACAGCGCCTTCATGGCGCTGGTTGAGGCGACTGGGATCGCCAGAGCCAATGATCCGGCCATATTCGTCCATCACATTGACCGAATAATGGATGATTTTCATCGTCCGCTCGACGATTTGTCGGGCAATGGTCGCATTGAGTTGCATTTTTGTGTCAGATCCTGAAAATGTGCGCTCTTGCGCGAAGAGGCGGGTTCATTACCCTGCTTCAGTCGAGTTTACCATCATTGCACTTTAGATCACTGACATCACACAGAGGATAGCTATGGATTACGATTTTAAAAAGAATACCCTGGACGGTAGCTATCATGCGGTTTTCTCTATGGGGCATGAAGCTCTTGGGCGCTGGCTGTTGGAAGAGATCGGCAAGGACTTTGACAAGATGGACACCGTGATGTCCCAGCTTGGTGCACTGAAAAACAGCACTCAGGAATGGCGCATTATTGGCGACGAGTTAACCCTGACTTTGCAGGACAATGAAGCTGTGGTTCAAGCTAATTACTTGTTTTCAGAAGATGATGCGGAGCTGGAAGACAACATGGACTTTTATGATGAAGAGGCTGTGGCGGTATGCGGTTTTGAGGACTTTGCACAGGTTTTGACGGCATGGCGCGGATTCGTTACCCGTTTTTGAGTCAACCAGCTTGGTTGAGGAGCTTATTGCTTCATTTCGGTGAAAAGGCTGCACTATTACGGTGCGGCCTTTTTTGTATCAAAGTCACACCATTATATAAGCCGTTGAAAATAAAGAATTAAAAAAGTTGGCACGTTGCTTGTTTATTATTGAACTGTGATTGAGAAGGAATTCCGTTTTGAGGAGCAGGCAATGAAAGTGATCAACGCAATAATCAAACCATTTAAGTTGGACGATGTACGTGAAGCGCTAGCGGATGTTGGGGTTGAGGGAATGACGGTTTCCGAGGTGAAGGGATTCGGTCGCCAGAAAGGCCACACCGAGTTGTACCGTGGGGCAGAGTACCAAGTGGACTTCCTACCAAAAGTTAAGCTGGAAATTGCGACTCAGGCAGAAAATCTAGAGGCTATTATCGATGCCATTTCAAAGGCAGCCCAGACCGGCAAGATTGGTGATGGAAAGATTTTTGTTTACGACCTAGACCATGCAGTACGTATTCGTACCGGTGAAACGGATTTAGAAGCTTTATAAGAATTAAGCGTAGGGGACGAAGATTATGGAACTAGCAACAACTGTAAGTGAGCTGCGTTATGCACTCGACACTTTTTACTTCTTGATTTCTGGTGCGCTGGTCATGTGGATGGCCGCGGGCTTTGCCATGCTGGAAGCAGGTTTGGTGCGCTCTAAGAACACCACTGAAATTTTAACCAAAAACTTCTGCTTGTATGCCATCGCTTGTACTATGTACCTGATTGTCGGTTACAACATTATGTACGTTGATAACGGCGAAGGGGGTTGGATCCCTTCCATTGGTGCCCTGATTGGTACACAGGCTGAAGGGGCTGATCACTCACTGGAATCTGATTTCTTCTTCCAGGTGGTATTTGTGGCAACGGCGATGTCTGTTGTTTCCGGCGCAGTTGCCGAGCGTATGAAGCTGTGGTCATTCCTCATTTTCTCAGTCATTTTGACAGGCTTCATCTATCCGCTAGAAGGTTACTGGACCTGGGGCGGCGGCTTCCTGGCTGAAGCGGGCTTCAGCGACTTTGCTGGCTCAGGTATCGTCCACATGGCCGGTGCAGCAGCAGCTTTGTCGGGTGTCTTGCTACTGGGTGCTCGTAAGGGTAAATATGGCAAAAACGGCTCTATTCACCCAATCCCGGGCTCAAACATGCCGTTGGCTACTCTGGGTACCTTCATTCTGTGGCTGGGCTGGTTCGGCTTCAACGGTGGTTCGCAGTTGATGGTGTCTGACTTTGAAAATGCTACGGCTGTTGGCCAGATCTTCCTGAACACCAACGCTGCCGCTGCCGCTGGCGCAATTGCTGCACTGGCTGTGTGTAAGACTACATGGGGTAAGGCTGACTTGACCATGATCCTCAACGGTGCACTGGCTGGTCTGGTCGCGATTACCGCCGACCCACTATCTCCATCACCAATGGCTTCAGTTATTATCGGTGTGGTCGCAGGTGCGCTAGTGGTGTTTAGCATTATTGGCTTGGACAAGATCAAGATTGATGATCCAGTTGGTGCTATCTCGGTTCACGGTGTGTGTGGCTTCCTTGGTTTGATGGTTGTACCTTTCAGCAACGCTGATGCGACATTTGGTGCACAGCTGCTAGGGGCTGCAGTTATCTTTGGCTGGGTATTTGCTGCAAGCTTGGCGGTATGGGCAGTACTGAAGTACACCGTTGGTATCCGAGTGACCGAAGAAGAAGAGCTGGCGGGTATGGATCTTCACGATTGTGGTATCGATGCTTACCCAGAGTTTGTCAGTGTGAAATAAGTAACATATATTTAGTTCACAACTTTAAGAAAACGCTGTCAATTGGCAGCGTTTTTTTGTTTGTTAATGTCACAAGCCATTGCTTTAAAAGTAGGCTACATTATAATTACACCTCATTGAGAAGTATTATCATTACATTTTGCGTTTACTTTAAGGGAAGGATCACAATGAAAAAGCTGTTGGCATCGGCAATTCTATTGGGCTTAGCGGCTCCACAAGCGGCTATCGCAGCGGAAGAAGTCAATGTTTACTCTTACCGCCAGCCATTCTTGGTCGAGCCTATGTTCAAAGAGTTTACGGCTGAAACCGGTATTAAAGTAAACGTGAAGTTTGCAAAAGAAGGTTTGGCGGAAAAGCTACAGCAAGAAGGCCAGTACAGTCCTGCCGATGTGGTTTTGACAACAGACATTAGCCGCCTGGTAGAGCTTTCTGACAAAGAGCTTGTACAAGCTGTTGACAGCAAAGTGATTGATGCCAATGTCCCTGCACACTTCCGCGACAACGAAGACGAGTGGTTTGCCCTGACGCTACGTACCCGTAACGTGTACTCATCGCGTGATCGTGTTGGCCGCCTGCCTGCGGACTTTGATTATACCGACCTTGCCAACCCTGAGTGGAAAGGCAAAATCTGTACTCGTTCAGGTAAGCACCCGTACAACATTTCTTTAGTTTCTTCGATGGTTGCTCACTACGGTGAAGCAGAAACCAAAGCGTGGCTAGAAGGCTTTAAAGCAAACCTAGCTCGTAAGCCACAGGGTAATGACCGTGCACAAGTTAAAGCGGTGAAAGAGGGTCTGTGTGATCTGGCGGTCGGTAACAGCTACTACCTGGGTAAGATGGTTAACGACGAGAAGCAGAAGTCTTGGGCTGAAGCGGTATACATCAACTTCCCTGGCCAGAAAAGCAATGGGACCCACGTAAACGTAAGCGGCATGGCCATGGCGAAATACGCGCCTAACCAGGAAAATGCCCAGAAACTGATGGAATTCCTGACTGGTGACAAAGCACAGCAGATGTACGCGGAAGTCAACTATGAATACCCGGTGAAAGAAGGCGTAAACCGTTCGGAGCTGGTGGCATCTTGGGGTGACTTCAACGCTGATGATGTCTCACTAGACAAAGTTGCGGAGTACCACAGCACAGCAATCAAACTGCTAGACGAAGTGAAGTTTGATCTGTAATTGGTTACAAAAAGTGGGGCGTAATGCCCCATTTATTGCATAAGGCTAAGTACTTTTTCCAATAAGTTGTGGTAGTTTTTCCCTTCCTGTAGCAAGGTTTTCCCCCTGTGTCGGGAAGGCTTACTGAAGGTCGTATTATTCGGTGCCACATCTTGATTGCAAAAGGTACTTAAGTAGTAAGCAATGAAAGAAAAATATCTCTTTTGGCGAACCAGCGGCTGGGGCTTTTCCCTGCTGCTGGTTTTGCCTATTCTGGCCATTTTTTACACCGCCCTCGGTGAGACTGATGACGTCTTTTCCCACTTGATGGGAACTGTGATGCCGACCTATGCCGCCAATACTTTCTTGTTGGTCACAGGTACGATGTTATTGGCACTGCTATTCGGTTTACCGTCAGCCTGGATCATGGCGATGTGCCGACTCCCTGGTGAGAAGGTGCTGCAGTGGTCATTGGTACTGCCGCTCGCCATGCCGGGGTATATCATCGGTTATATCTACACCGACTGGTTCGATTTTGCCGGCCCTGTTCAGATCTTGCTGCGCGATATCTTTGGCTGGCAAACCATTCATGATTACTGGTTCCCGAATATCCGCTCGCTCGGTGGCGCATGCTTGGTATTGGCACTGGTGCTCTATCCTTATATTTACTTGCTGGCCCGTGCTGCCTTCATGGAGCAAAGTACTAGCTTGCTGCAATCGGCTCGCCTGCTTAAATGTAGTCCGTGGGACAGTTTCCGCCGCATCTCTTTGCCGTTGGCACGCCCATCGATAGCGGTTGGTTTGTCGCTGGTTGCAATGGAAACGCTGGGGGATTTCGGTACCGTTAGCTATTTCGCTGTCAACACCCTGACTACGGCGGTTTATGATACGTGGCTTGGCTACTCGAACCTCAATGCTGCGGCAAAAATCTCGGCGATTATGCTGCTGGTGATTTTTGTTTTGATCAGCGCGGAGCGTTTCAGCCGCCGTAAGCAGAAAATGTTCCAGCAGGAATTCGAACATGGCGATGATATTCGCTATACCCTTTCTGGCTGGAAAAAGTGGGCGGCGCTGAGCTGGTGTTGGGGCTTGATTGGTTTTGCCTTCCTAATGCCGCTGATGCAGCTGAGTTACTATGCTTGGCATTACTTTGGTGACAGCTGGACTAGCCAGTTCCAGCAGTACAGTATCAATAGCTTGAAAGTGTCTCTTATTGTCGCTGTTCTGGCCGTAGCCCTGGCGCTAATTGTAAACTTTTATCGCCGTCTGGATGGTCGAGGTATTACTGTTGTGCCGACCCGTATTTCCTCACTGGGCTATGCAGTACCGGGTACGGTGCTGGCTATTGGGGTGATGATCCCGTTGACCAGCGCTGATCATCTTCTCAATGATTTTACTATTGCCAATGGACTTGGTCGCCCAGGGCTGATTTTTTCCGGCACCATGTTTGCCATTGTCTTTGCTTTTGTGGTGCGCTTTGCTGCTGTGGCTGTTGGTAGTATTGAAAGCAGTCTGGCCAAGATCCCGCCTTCTCTCGATATGGCCTCCAAGACCATGGGGTATGCCTCAATGGCGATGCTGCGCCGGGTTCATTTGCCGTTGATCCGTCGTGGTTGCCTGATTGCGGGGTTGTTGGTGTTCATTGAGTCGATGAAAGAACTTAATGCGGCGCTATTGTTACGCCCGTTTAACTTCGAGACCTTGGCAACCTATGTTTATAATTTCGCATCTGATGAGCAGCTTGAACTGGCTGCCTTGCCGGCGATCCTACTGGTCATTGTTGGCTTGATCCCACTGGTGATGGTTAACCGTTCTTTGGAGCAGAAACACTGATGAGTCACGCATTATCTGTTAAAGACCTAACCTGTAAATATCATGGTCAGGCGGTATTGGAAAACCTCTCATTGCCGGTAAAAGACAATGAGATTGTCTGCCTGCTAGGCGCCAGTGGTTGTGGCAAAACAACGCTGCTCAAGGCTATCGCCGGCCTGCTGCCATTGGAAAGCGGGGTCATTCATATCAATGGCCGTATTATTGCCGATGAGCATACGTGGTTGCCGCCGGAGAAGCGAAACATCGGTATGATCTTCCAGGACTATGCGTTGTTCCCGCACCTGACGGTAGCGGAAAATATCGCCTTTGGCCTGCGTGATTGGAGTAAGGCGAAAGTGGCTGCCAAGATCCAGCAGATGTTAGAGCTGGTTCGCTTGACTGGACTTGATAGCCGTTATCCGCACCAGTTATCCGGTGGTCAGCAGCAGCGTGTTGCTATTGCCCGGGCATTGGCTTGCGAACCGGATTTGATCTTGCTGGATGAACCGTTCTCCAATATCGATACCCAAGTGCGCCACGGTTTGATCAAAGAGATCCGCCGTATTTTCAAGGCACAGGGAGTCACGGCAATTTTCGTTACCCACAGCCGTGAAGAGGCGTTTGCCTTTGCCGACCGCATGGCGGTCATGAACAACGGGGTGATTGAGCAGTTTGGTAGCGCAACGGAGCTTTACTACCGTCCAAGCAGTCGCTTTGTGGCAGAGTTTCTTGGTACCGGCTCTTACCTGCCGGTGACACTTGCGGGCGGTAATACCTTGTCGACGCCGTTCGGCGCGATTAACGTCAACAGCACGCCTGCTAGCAATGGTGATGCTGAGTGGCTGCTTCGCCCGCAGAACCTCAAGGTACAACCGGCAGACGACGGGGCTGGGGTGATTACCGAGCAACTGTTTATGGGAGATATCTGCCGCTATACGGTCGAATTCCAAGGCCACAGCCTGATTGTCAATTCACACCTTATCTTGCAGATTGGCGAGAGAGTTGCAGTCACTCTGGAGCCGCATGAGCCAGTGGTGTTTGCGGCGGCAAGTTAGCTCAACTAGTTTTTCTCATTGGCAGTACAAAATACAAGGCCGGTCTTATGACTGGCCTTGTTTGTGTTACTTTTTGAGTAGCGCTTTAATGTGGCTAGTTGCTAAAGCCTGCATTTCTTCTCGTTCAGGGTTGATATTAGCTTGCAAGTAGAGGACATAGCATAAGCCCTGGAATTGCCATGCACGATCGCAGGCAGAAAGATCATCTGAGAGGTTTGCTTGTTCGAAGTATTCGGTAACTTTGGTGAAATGATCCTTGTTGCTACTGACAAAATGGGGCCAGATCTCCTCGCGGACAGAAGTGCTCCACTCGAACCATACTTTTATCCAGTCTTGCTGATCTATTACCTCATCAATAAGGTGGTAGCAAACCTCGGTGAGCTGTTTTTCTAGTGGTTGCCCACTGGTAAAGCTGTCGGCCATCATCACTTTGAAGCGTTGCTCTACTTGGGTCAACACCTCTTCGACCAAGGCTTCACGGGTTGGGAAATAGTTGAAAACAGTGGCAACTGAAACGTTGGCCATGTCGGCGATATCTGCATGGCCCGCTCGGCCGATGCCGCGTCTTGCAAAAACATCCAAGGCAAAGTTGAGAAGCTGTTCTTTGCGTTTCTCTGGGGATAGACGAGTCCTTGTTTTTTTCGCGAACGTATCCATGTCGATGATTCCTAGCTCAATTGTCATTATTTTGATTGTGATTAGTTCTGCTTGTAACTTTACAGTAGCAACCATTTATATTCAATCGTGTTTTATTCATTATGTATCATATGATTGACAGGGGCGATAAAATAACTATTACTTTTTAGTGGTGATAGAATAAGGCTCCGTTTTTACCGCAAGCCGACAGGCGGCTGATTGAGCCGTACTGATGGAGATAAAGATGAAACATACCATTGAAGTAATGATTTCTGAGCAGGACGTTCAGGCACGTGTATTGGAGCTGGGAAAGCAAATTACTGAACATTATAAAGATTCAAAAGATCTTGTGATGGTGGGCCTATTGCGTGGCTCGTTTGTATTTATGGCTGATCTGGCTCGTGCGATTGAACTTCCACACGAAGTCGACTTCATGACTGCATCAAGCTATGGCAATACCATGGAAAGTAACCGTGATGTCCGTATCCTTAAAGATCTGGATGATGATATCAAGGGCAAGGACGTACTGTTAGTTGAGGATATTATCGATACTGGTAATACCTTGACCAAGGTACGTGAGATCCTGTCGTTGCGTGAGCCAAATTCGATTGAGATATGCACCCTGCTCGATAAGCCGGAGCGCCGTGAAGTGCACGTTGACGTTAAGTGGGTTGGTTTCGAAATCCCTGACGAGTTTGTGGTGGGTGTCGGTATCGACTACGCACAGAAATACCGCCACTTGCCTTTTATCGGCAAGGTTATCCCACAAGAAGACTAAACGTTTGAGCTTGTAGGGTATGAAAAAAGCGACTGCATGGCAGTCGCTTTTTTATGTTTAAAGGACCACTTATTTTACCCTTTGCTAGGTAGAAGCTCAGCCATTGCAGCTTGGTAGGCAACTTCCAGTGATTCGCGGCTAGTTGCCGTGACCCCTAGGTCACTCAGTACCCCATCGTTGATACCGTAGATCCAGCCATGGATTTTGATTTGCTGGCCGCGTTCCCACGCCTGTTGCATGATGGTCGAATTACCGAGGTTGTAAACTTGACTGGCAACGTTGATCTCGCACAATTTGTTGTCCCACTCCTCGCGTGGTAGTTGGCCTAAGTCAGAGCGGTGCTTCATGTAAAGATCGCGGATATGCAGTAGCCAGTTGTTGATAAGGCCAAGCTGTGGGTTCTCGATAGCGGCAGTGACACCGCCACAGCCATAGTGGCCACAAACGATGATATGGCGAACTTTCAGTACATCAACCGCGTACTGAACCACGGATAGACAGTTGAGATCGGTGTGGATCACTTGGTTGGCGACGTTACGGTGAACAAAGAGTTCGCCGGAGTCTAATCCGGTTAGGCGTTCGGCGGGAACGCGGCTGTCGGCACAGCCGATCCAGAGGTACTCGGGATGTTGGGCTTCCGCAAGGTGGCTGAAGAACTCAGGCTTTTCTTCCTTAATGTTTTCTGACCAAGCTACGTTATTTGCGAATAGCTGTTTAATATCTGCCATGATGATGCCTTTCTCTGATATTTTATACCCACAGTACAGGGAAGCTCCCTGAATCCTGAGGAAAAACAATTTACATAGGTATCAGTCCTGTAGAAGTTCTGAGAACTATGTAAACCGGCTTAACTATACACAAGCTGGTTGAATAGCAAATCGGAGTAGTTGTCCGAAGAAAGTTTCTAACATTAAGATCGCATTTTATGAACGCTTTGGAAATAAAAAACTTAAACAAAACCTATAAAGGTGGCGTTAATGCACTGAAAAATATGAGCCTATGTGTTAAGCAAGGCGATTTTTTTGCTTTGCTAGGCCCAAACGGGGCTGGTAAATCAACCACAATTGGCGTGATCAGTTCATTAGTGAATAAAACCTCGGGTGAGGTGAAAGTGTTTGGCTATGATCTGGATACTCAACTGGTCGAGGCCAAGAAGCAACTGGGGTTGGTGCCGCAGGAATTTAACTTCAACCAATTTGAGACGGTCGAGCAGATCGTGATTAACCAAGCTGGTTACTACGGGGTGGAAAAGGCATTGGCTAAGGAGAGGGCGAAGAAATACCTCTCTCAGCTGGATCTGTGGGGTAAGCGCAAAGAACGTGCCCGTAACCTTTCTGGTGGGATGAAACGCCGCCTGATGATTGCTCGTGCATTGATGCACGAGCCGCGCTTGCTGATCCTTGATGAGCCAACCGCTGGCGTGGATATCGAGTTGCGTCGTTCGATGTGGGAGTTTTTGCGTGAAATCAACCGTGAAGGGGTGACGATTATTCTTACCACCCATTATCTCGAAGAAGCAGAAATGCTATGCCGCAATATCGGCATTATTAACCACGGTGAACTGATCGAGAATACCTCGATGAAAGCACTGCTTGGCAAGTTGGAGGTCGAAACCTTCATTCTGGATGTCAAACTGAACGGCAATAAGCCTGTGCTCGAAGGCATGGGCTGGAAATTGCCGGATAACCACACTTTGGAAGTTGATATCAACAAAGGGGACAGCCTCAATCATGTGTTTACCCAGCTGACCGAGCAGGGGATTGATGTTATCTCAATGCGCAATAAGGCTAACCGCCTTGAGGAGCTGTTTGTTACTTTGGTCAGTAATAGCAAGAACAAGCAAGGAGCCCAATCATGAACCGGCAGTATTGGATCGCATTTAAAAGCCTTATCACCAAAGAAGTGAACCGCTTTGCCCGGATCTGGGTACAGACCATGGTGCCACCCGCCATTACCATGACCTTGTATTTTGTTATTTTCGGTAACCTGATCGGCAGCCGTATCGGGGAGATGGGCGGTTTTAGCTACATGGAGTATATCGTTCCCGGCCTGATCATGATGTCGGTGATCACCAACTCATACTCTAACGTGGCCTCATCGTTCTTCAGTGCCAAGTTCCAGCATAATATCGAAGAATTGTTGGTGGCACCGGTTCCCAACTACATCATCATTGCCGGTTTTGTCGGTGGTGGGGTACTGCGTGGTCTTGGGGTAGGCGTTATTGTCTCGGTGGTCTCTTTGCTGTTTGTCGACCTGCAGATTGCGCACTTTGGTGTGGTAGTCGCAACGGTACTGATGACATCGGTGGTCTTCTCATTGGGTGGCTTGATCAATGCTGTGTTTGCCAAAACCTTTGATGATATCAGTATTATTCCAACCTTTGTCTTAACGCCTTTGACCTATCTCGGTGGTGTGTTTTATTCACTGAGTTTGTTACCGGAGTTCTGGCAAGGTGTCTCCAAGCTGAATCCGATAGTCTATATGGTCAATGCGTTCCGCTATGGCTTCCTAGGTGTGTCAGATGTCGGTATCGGTACATCTTTCGCGGTACTGGGGGTCTTCACTGCTATTCTGTATAGCTTGTGTTACTACTTGATCTCGCGCGGTATTGGCCTGCGTTCGTAACTGGCGAGCTAAAAGTAAAAAATAAAAATCCCGGCACTAGCCGGGATTTTTTATGGCGGTGGCAAAGGAAGGTTACTCTTCTGTTGCTGACGCCGTTGCGGTATTGAGCTCAACCACTTGGTTGTCGATAAGGCGGGCTTTACCGAGGAAGGCTGACATCAAGATCACTGCTTGCTGGGTGTCTTCGCTAACAGGCTGTAGGCTGACAGCATCGCGGATATAGACTTCATCCGGTTGTAATCCAGCTGCGCGCAACTGGTCATTGGCATCCATTACGATTTCAGCGTAATCGGTGCGGCCACCGCGCATTTGGCTGCTGATCCAGCGCATGGTGCGGGCCAGTACTGGTGCACGCTGACGCTCGTCGACGGTCAGGTAGCCGTTGCGTGAACTCATGGCTAGACCATCCATCTCTCGAACGGTAGCTACGCCAACAACGTCAATGTCCATCGCAAGGTCGATCACCATCTGGCGGATCAGAGCCAGTTGCTGGTAGTCCTTCTCACCAAAGCAGGCGATATCTGGCTGAACAATATTGAACAGCTTGGCTACAACCGTCGAGACGCCACGGAAGTGACTTGGGCGCAATGCACCTTCAAGCATGGTGGATAGCCCTGGTACTTCTACAAAAGTTTGGCGATCCAGGCCTTCTGGGTACATGTTGCCGGGCGTCGGTGTAAAGACCAACTCCACCCCTTCACTGTTCAGCTTGGCTAGATCGTCTTCCAGCGTACGCGGGTAGTTGTCGAGATCGTCTGCCTTGTCGAACTGCATCGGATTGACAAAAATGCTAACCACGACCACATCTGCCAATTCACGGGCCTTGCGTACCAGTGTCAGGTGGCCTTCATGCAGGTTTCCCATTGTCGGTACGAAAGCAATCCGGCGGCCTTCACGGCGCCAGCTTCGGATTTGCTCTCGGATCGGGGCAATCTCGGCGAATGTTTGCATTTTTATTCCTTATTCAAAGGTATGTTCTGGGCCCGGGAAGGTTCCGGCCTCGACATCTTCTAGGTATTTGGTAACGGCTGCACGCATCTCGCCGGTTTCTGCCAGGTAATTTTTGGAGAAACGGGGCATATAGTTTGCTGAGATCCCGAACATATCGTGCATCACCAGGATCTGACCATCGGTCACATTACCTGCACCAATGCCAATAACGGGTACTTCAACGGCCTTGGTGATGCGTTCTGCCAAGCTGGCCGGTACGCATTCGAGCAAGATGAACTGTGCACCCGCATTTTTCAGCAGGATAGCATCTTTTACCATCTGCTCAGCGTGGTCGGAGTCACGTCCTTGCACTTTGTAGCCGCCAAAAATATTGACAGATTGAGGGGTTAGCCCCAAATGCGCACAGACTGGTACAGCGCGTTCGGTCAATTTGGTCACGGTTTCAGCGAGCCAGGCACCGCCTTCCAGCTTGACCATGTTGGCACCGGCACGCATCAAGGTGGCGGCATTTTCACAGGCTTGCTCAGGTGTGGCGTAGCTCATAAATGGCATATCAGCCATCAGTAACGAATTCGGGCTGCCAGCACGAACACTTCGGGTGTGGTAAGCGATATCATCAACCGTTACCGGCAAGGTGTCTGGCTTGCCTTGCAGTACCATACCCAAGGAGTCACCGACCAGCATAACTGGGACGCCTTGTTGTTCGAACAGCTGGGAAAAGCTGGCATCGTACGCGGTAACTGAGGCAAATTTACGACCTTCCTGCTTCCATTTCATCAGGTCGTTGATAGTGATCTTTTTCATGTGTTCTCCCTTTGGTCCTGAGAAACGGTTACTGAGACCAGATGCCCAGCCCGTTGCGGTCTACCTGCTCCAGCAGTGTTTGTAGCGGGGTGTGATCCGGCAGTACCAACTCAGGGGCAATTTCAGCGAGTGGGTATAATACAAACTCGCGAACTTTCATTCCGTAGTGCGGTACCGTAAGGCGCTCGCAGTGATGTTCAAGGTCGCCATAAAGGACAATATCAAGATCTAGCGTACGTGGCCCCCAGCGCTCAGCCTTGCGGACACGACCGTGCTCTTGCTCGATAGACTGGGTACAGTCGAGCAGAGCCAATGGGCTGAGTTCGGTTTCGACAGCGATGACAGCATTGATGTAATCTGGCTGATCCTGTGGTCCCATCGGGGTGCTGCTGTAGAGCGAGGACACGGCGATCACATTGAGATCGGGGTGCTGCTTGAGCACCTCGATCGCACTGTTGGCCTGGGCGACAGGATCGGACAGGTTACTGCCGATCGCAATGTAGGCTTGGATCATGATGATTTAGCCTGTGGCTTCTTGCGGCGCTGCGGACGACGGCGGCGGCGCGGTGCACCTGTACCACCCTCGTTGATTTCCTGGACCATCTGATGTCGCAGGTTGCGCTCACCGTGTTGGAATTGATCCCACCACTTAGCGAGCTCGGCAATCTCTTCGCTTTCGAAGTTACCGCGCATTTCCAAGAAGTCGAAGGCAGCCCGGAATTTCGGGTGCTCCATCATCTTGAAGGCTCGCTTGCCGTTACGGCGGCTGAAGCGAGTCTGCTGCTGCCAGATATCACGGATAGTGGTCGTAAAGCGACGTGGGATCGCAATGCTTTTGACCTGCTCATCGAGAATATCATTTGCTGCCACCATGAAGGCATCATAGTAGGCAAGGCCGCTGGTAAAGGCGACTTCTTCGGCGCGGGTAACCAGCGGATACCACAGCATGGCTGCGAACATGAAGGCTGGGTTTACGCGTTTTCCGTCGGCGATACGCTTGTCGGTCGCCGTCAGAATGTGCTCGATCATCTGCTCTGTTTGGCTGCTGTGATCTTCGGTAAAGTGCTCGCTTAGTAGCGGGAACAGTTGCTGGAACAAGTTGTATTCGCGTAACAACTTGTAGGTAGCAAGGCCATCACCGGACTGAAGCAACTTGAGGCTTTCTTCGAACAAGCGGGCGGCTGGAATATCCTGCAGCAAGGTTGATAGTTGATTGATCGGGTCAGCGGTGGCTGGCTCAATGGTCATATCTAGCTTGGCAGCAAAGCGAACCGCGCGGAGCATTCGTACCGGATCTTCCCGGTAGCGGGTTTCAGGATCACCGATCAGGCGGACAATGCGGTTATCGAGATCTTCGACCCCGTTGACATAATCGGCAACGGTAAAATCCTTGATGCTGTAATACAAAGCATTGATCGTGAAATCACGGCGCTCGGCATCTTCTTCGATGGTGCCGTAGACATTGTCACGTAACAGCATGCCTTCTTGGCTCTGGGCTGAGACCTGTTTCTTGTCTTTCAGGCTTGGTTTTGCATCTGCATGGTGGCCACGGAAGGTTGCCACCTCGATAACATCACGGCCAAACAGGATATGAGCCAAGCGGAAACGGCGGCCAATCAGGCGGCAGTTACGAAATAGCTGCTTGATCTCTTCCGGCGTAGCATTGGTGGCAATGTCGAAGTCTTTAGGTTGTTTGTCCAACAGGATATCGCGAACACCACCACCGACCAGATAGGCGTCATACCCGGCTTTATTTAGGCGGTAAAGGACCTTCAGCGCATTTTCGCTGATATCTTTACGTGAAATACCGTGCTCTTGGCGCTGATAAACTTGCAAGGCGAGTTCCTCATGGTCGAGATCACTTGCGTCTCGATTCAGTACCTTACGGCAAAAGCTGGCGACTCGATTAAAGATAATACACCTCATTTATGTGGTTCGGATTCAACAAACAGCCGCATATCATATATCACAGCAGCTCATTTTAGAATCCTAGCGCTTGTTTCCTTGCATAATGAGGCCTTTTTAAGCCACTTTGAGGTAAACAAGGCGGTTAACTGTTAGCTCGGCGACAATACTGCAGGCGCTTGGTTTCATCCGTGTGAAGGGTGAGACGGGGCCAGGGTAATCGCCGTTGTTTGTGGCAGGTTTGACAGCTGCCAATGGGCAATGCCCCAAAGCAGGATATCGCGGGTTGATGAGCTGGCCAGATCAACCGGCGGCTGCATGCCCAGAAAACGTATTGCTTCGATAAGGGCTGGCCTTGGGTCAGCCTTGTCGATTGCCGGGGCATGGTTCTGCTTTGATAGCTTGTTGCCATTCTCTGTCACTGCCAGTGGCAGGTGCAGATAATTTACTTCTGGTTGGCCGAGTAGGCGGTATAGCCCAATCTGGCGGCCGGTTGGTTCAATTAAATCGGCGCCGCGAACCACTTCAGTTATACCTTGCTCGATATCATCCAGCACTACAGCCAGATTATAGGCGAATAGGCCATCGCGGCGGCGGATAATAAAGTCTTCCTCAGCCAACGGGGCAGGGATGCTGATATGGCCATGCAGCAGGTCGTCGAAAGCCAGCACGGGGGCATCAACTTTGAGACGGATAGCATTGCCAGCCGAATCCAACTGCTTGTCCCGGCAGGTGCCTGGGTAGTAGCCCCCTGCTTGCTTGATTTGCTTACGGGTACATTGGCAGTAATACGCTTGCTGGTGGTCAAGCCAGCTCTCTATCTGGGCTTGATACGCGTCGTGGCGCTGGCTTTGGTACATGATACCGCCGTCCCACTCGAGGCCATAGGCTTCAAGAGTGCGTAGGATATCATCCGCAGCACCGGGCATTTCCCGTGGTGGATCCAGATCTTCCATCCTGACCAACCAGGTGCCTTGTTTTGCTTTGGCCTGAAGGTAGCTACCAAGGGCGGCAACCAGTGAGCCGAAGTGTAGTGGACCTGATGGAGAGGGGGCGAAGCGACCGATATATTGCTTGATTGTACTCATAAGAAAATCACTATACCAAACTGAATATTACTCTCTGTTTGGCCAGAATAGTTTTCAGTTTGGCATTAAACGAAAAAGGGAGCTTGGCGCTCCCTCTTGACTATCGTGGTGCTGTACGTAGTGTACTAGCCGGCCATCTGCTTCTCTTTGATTTCAGCTAGCGTCTTACAGTCGATGCATAGATCAGCTGTTGGACGGGCTTCCAGACGGCGGATGCCAATTTCAATACCACAAGATTCACAGAAACCAAAATCATCATCTTCAATGCGTTGAAGTGTCTTTTCGATTTTCTTGATTAGCTTGCGTTCGCGATCTCGGTTGCGTAGTTCCAGACTGAACTCTTCTTCCTGAGCTGCTCGGTCAACAGGATCTGGGAAGTTAGCCGCTTCATCCTGCATGTGGTTTACAGTACGATCAACTTCTTCGCGTAGCTGGTTGCGCCAGGCATCAAGAATCTTACGGAAGTGCTCTAGCTGAGCTTCACCCATGTATTCTTCGCCAGCTTTTTCCTGGTAAGGTTCAACCCCAGCAATAGCCAGGATGCCTAGCGATTTTTTAACGTTGCTCTCTGGCATATAGCATCTCCTAATATACCTAATAACCGTCACTGGTTAAATTTGGGCGGTATCTATAGCAGAAAGGACGAGGTGTGGCAATTGCTGCATATATTCAATTTTATACCAATGTGAAGAAAGCATCACTTTGAGGTAGTTAGTGGTTGAATTTTATGCAATGGTCAAGATAGAGTTCCGTTGGTTTCAATACCGCCTTGTAACACAAGATCTCTACGCCAGCCCGTTCTGCTTGCTTAATTAATGAAAAGTAATCCGGGTCTATATGGTGTGCCACGGATACTTTTTCAATCCCCGAATGTAAAATGGCGAAAAAAAGTATGGCACGCTCACCATTTTGTGCCACTTCTATTAGTTCCCTAAGGTGTTTTTGACCTCGGGTGGTGACGGCATCCGGAAAGTACCCTTGCCCTTCCTTTCCTTGTTCCAGCAGGGTGACACTTTTCACCTCGATGTAACAATTCGGCTTTTCCCCGTCTTGTAATAAAATATCTATCCTGCTGTTTTCACTACCATACTTAACTTCGGTGCGGAGTGATGCATAGCCTTCCAATTCTGTGATGGCATTCTTGTTAATTGCCTCTACCACTAACCGATTGGCCTGTGCTGTGTTGACGCAAATACTGTGCCCTTCTGGTGTTTGTGATAATTCCCAGCTATGTGGATATTTTCGCTTCGGGTTATCGGACGTCGAGTACCATACGGTGTTGCCCGGTTCGGCACACCCTGTCATGGCTCCGGTATTGGCACAATGGATGGTCGTCGTAGAGCCGTCAGGCAGAGTAATATCGGCGAGAAACCGTTTATAGCGTTTGATAAGGGTCGCTGATTGCAATGGCGGGGTGAACTTCATGCCTTGTCCTTTGGTTATTATTGATAACGGCTGGCGAGGGGCCACTGTCCGAGGCGTAGGTACTGGACGCTTTGGTGGCCGTTATGGCTGACTGGTTTGGAAATATACAGGCCAAAGTGATTGAAGTGAAAATCTATTTTGTCGAATGCTGGTAGTGATTCTGGGCGCCGAGCGACGGACTTGGCAAGGGTGACATGGGGCCTGTAGGGACGTGACTCTTGTTCGAGGCCGCAGTCTAGGGCTAAGGCTTTAAGTTGCAGTGCCAAGCTCAGCAGGGCCCTCGGAGGTTGTTCTGGGGCTATCCAGATGACTTTGCTGCGCTTCCAGTACCCTAATGTGTTCAGTTGCAAAGAAAAGGCCTGTGGGGGCCTGAGTTGCTCGGTGGCGGCCACAACGGCATCGGCCTGTTCGGCGGTGACCATACCAAGAAAGGCCAGGGTGATATGGAGGTTATCCTCACTGACCGGGCGGCCGAACTGGCCACAATCGCTCGACAGGTGGGCAAGGCGACGAAAAGCCTCGCCGTTGCGATCGGGGGCTAACGCAAAGAACAGGCGCTGTTTTTTCTCTTTCATAGGGTGAATACCAAAATGAGTAATATCCTGACTTATCAGCGAGAATGAAAAGGTACAGGGGCAAGGCGCTTGATTGCCGGTGTATTCAGAACCATCAAAATCAACTGGTATAAGGTACAATGGCCAAGCCTAAATTGAATATGACACAAGGTGTTCCCATTGTCACAACTGCCTATTGATGACGTGCTTCCTGCACTGCTGACCCAACTCGATGCCTGCGCGCAACTGATCCTCAAAGCCCCGCCCGGTGCAGGTAAGTCGACTCGCTTGCCTCTGGTGCTGCTGCAGCAGGAGGCTGTTGCAGGCAAGATAGTGATGTTGGAGCCGCGTCGGTTGGCCGCGAGGAACATTGCCCGTTACCTCGCCTCCCAGCTTGGTGAGCAGGTCGGGGAAACTATTGGCCTGCGGGTCAGGGGCGAAACCCGGGTCAGTAGCAAGACTCGGCTGGAGATTGTTACCGAAGGGGTGATGACCCGGATGCTTCAGCAAGATCCTGAGTTGACGGGGATTGAACTGCTGATTTTCGATGAGTTCCATGAACGCAGTATCCATGCCGATACGTCTTTGGCGCTGGCGCTAGAAGTACAAGAAGCGCTGCGCGACGATCTTAAATTGTTGGTGATGTCAGCGACGCTGGATGCTGATGCCCTGACCGACCTATTACCACAGGCGGGCTATATCGAATCTGAGGGGCGCAGTTTCCCCGTCGAGCTGCGCTACAAGAAACTCGCTGAACAGACCTGGCTCATAGAGGCTACAGCCCGTGAAATTTCTGCCCTGCTGTCTGCCGAGTCAGGCTCGATGCTGGTATTTTTACCGGGGGCTGGGGAGATCCGCCGCTTGGCTGAGCAGCTTGAAGGCCATCTCGGTGAAGATGTTCTGGTGTGTCCGCTCTATGGCCAGCTTACTGGCAGCCAGCAGCAGCAAGCTATTACCCCGGCCCCGAAAGGTCAGCGTAAGGTGGTGCTGGCAACCAATATTGCCGAAACCAGTTTGACCATAGAAGGGATCAGAATGGTAGTGGATTGTGGGCTGGAACGTATCGCCCTGTGGGATCCGAAAACTGGGATCAGCCGGCTTGAGTCGGTGCGTATAGCCCGATCTTCTGCCGAGCAACGGGCCGGTCGTGCTGGCCGTTTGGAGCCGGGGATTTGTTTACGGCTCTACAGCGAGGAGATGCTGTTACGTCAGCCAGCCACCCCGCAACCGGAGATCTTACGGGCTGATCTCACTTCGCTGGCGATGGAGCTGGCACAATGGGGATGTCAGTCAGCCGCTGAGCTGCATTGGCTGGATTTGCCACCAGCCCCTGCTCTGAAACAAGCCCATACACTATTGGTGAACTTGGGGGCTTTGGATGACGCAGGTCGTATGACAGAGATGGGCACGGCGATACAGACGTTGGGTGTCGATCCCCGCCATGCGGCGATGTTACTGATGGCGCAACAGCATGGAGAGCAGGCGATGGCAACCGCCGCTCTGATCGTAGCCCTGCTTGAAGAGCCGCCTAGGGGCAACAATAACCCGGATTTGCACTTTCAGCTCAACCTTGTTGAGAGCGGTAAGCAACCGCGCAGCAAGGCTTATCTGCAGCGGGCTTCCCAGCATTTAGCAAAGCTGGGCGCCAAGCAAGCGAGGCTCAACGTTGCCAGCGAGTGGATCGCTCCTTTGTTGGCTGCCGGCTTCCCGGACAGGATCGCCTTGTCCCGTGGCAAAAACAGCCGCTATCAGCTGGCCAACGGGCAAGGGGCAATGATGATGCCGGATGAGCCGCTGGCTGACGAAGAGCTGCTGGTGGTTGCCGACATCGTCAAAACCCGGCAGGGTGATAGCCGGATTTTTTCTGCGGTACCGGCCCATTTGGCCGATCTGCAGCAAAGGTTACCGCATTTGTTTACGCGGCGAGAGTGGCTAGATTGGGATGACAAAAAAGGGCGGCTGACTGCCGAGAAACATCTGTGCTGTGGCAAACTGGTACTTGAGCGCCAACCGATGGGGGAGCCGGATCCAGCCAAGGCCAGCGAAGCGCTGCTCAATGCTGTGCTTCGCAAGGGGCTAGGGGTCTTACCTTGGAACAAAGCATCGGAAGCGTTGCTGACCCGTGCCCGTTGTGCCGCTGAGTGGTTGCCTGAACTGGGTTTGCCTGCGCTGGACGATGATGCCCTGTTGGCAGAAGCTTCAGAATGGCTATTGCCGTATATGAATGGGATGAAAACCCTCAAGTCCCTAGAGCGACTTGATGTGATGGCTGCATTGGAAGCACGGCTAGGCTGGGACAAGAAACAAAAGCTTGATGCTGCATTGCCTACCCACTACACCGTACCGACCGGATCTCGCTATGCAATCCGCTACCAGCAGGGGCTGTACCCGGTACTGGCGGTCAAGTTGCAGGAAATGTTTGGCGAAAAAAACTCGCCGCTGATAGCCAATGGTAAAGTTGCCGTGGTGTTGGAACTGCTATCACCGGCCCAAAGACCATTGCAGATCACCCGTGACTTGGCTGCATTTTGGCAGGGGGCGTATCGCGAGGTGCAAAAAGAGATGAAAGGGCGTTACCCTAAACACCCTTGGCCGGATGATCCAGCAAACCATGAACCGACCAAAAAAACAAAAAAATACATGTAGAAAAAGAAGATCATGATGACAGATCAAGCAAGGCGTTCTGTGGCACCGGCCCCTAAAAAGCCGGCCGCGGGAAAGGACGGTACCAAGAAGCCAGTGCGTAAGCGCAAACCCGCGGCTACGAGCCAAAACAAGACAACGGCCAAGAAGCGTCCGGCCAAGACGACTCGCAGTCGCAAGAAGAGCCCAAAAGGGAAGCGTCAGGGTATACCGGGATGGTTAAAATGGCTGGTTGGCTTTGGCCTGAAGGTCTCCATTGCCGTACTTGCAGTGCTGCTGGTGGTCGGGATCTATCTCGACAACATTGTCCGTGATCGTTTTGATGGCCAGCTGTGGAACCTACCTGCTGTTGTCTACGGCCGGGTACTGGATTTGCAGCCGGGACAGGCGATTACGCTCAATGAAGTCCGACGCGAGCTGGATATACTGCAATATCACAAGGTGCGTACCCCGCAGCGCAATGGTGAGTATTCGTCATCATCGACCCGTATTGAGCTGATCCGCCGCCCCTTTGAGTTTGCCGATGGTCCTGAGGGCGCACGGCATATTATGCTGACCTTTGATGGTAGCGAGCTGAAAAGTATTCAGGAAGCGGGAACCAAGCGTCAACTTGGTTACGTACGGATCGAACCCAAGATGCTGGGTATGCTGGAAACCGGAGAAAGTGAACAGCGGTTGTTCTTGCCGCGTGAGCAGTTCCCCGAAGTGTTGGTTGATGCCTTATTGGTGACCGAAGATCGTGACTTCTACCATCATGATGGCGTATCGCCTCTAGCCATTGCCCGTGCCATGGTGGTCAACCTTAAGGCGGGCAGAACCGTGCAGGGGGGAAGTACCCTGACTCAACAGCTTGCCAAGAACATGTTCCTGTCCCGTGAGCGTTCGTTATGGCGCAAGATCCGGGAGGCCTATATCGCCATTATTCTTGATTATCGTTATAGCAAAGATCAGATCCTCGAAGCCTACCTCAATGAAATTTACTTGGGACAAAATGGCGGCAAGGAGGTTCATGGCTTTGGTTTAGGGGCTAGGCTGTATTTCGGGCGTCCGCTACAGGAACTCAGGATCGATCAGCAGGCTCTGTTAGTGGCAATGGCAAAAGGGCCGTCCTACTACAACCCATGGCGTAACCCTGAGCGTGCCAAGCAACGTCGGGACTTGGTGTTGAGATTGATGATGGACAGCGGGATCTTATCCGGTGCGGATTATGAACTGGCGGCATCAAGGCCGTTGGATGTGCAATCCCGACCGATGATCGCCCGTCGCCAGCCAGCATATTTCCAGCAACTGCGGCGTGAGCTTAAGTTGCGGATCGGCAATAACTACACCCCGGGCGTTGGTCTGCGGATCTTCAGTACCCTGGATCCTTTGTCGCAGAAGGAGGCAGAGGATGCGGTGGTCAGCATGGTACCTAAGCTCAAGCAGAAGGCGGGCGTTGGGCTTGAAACGGCACTGGTGGCCGCTGATCGGCGAACCGGTGAGATTCGGGCAATGATCGGCGGCAGTAACCCGGGTTATGCCGGTTTCAACCGGGCACTGGATGCCAGCCGCCAAATAGGTTCGCTGGTTAAGCCAGCTGTCTACCTTGCCGCCTTGCGTCATCCCGAGCAGTTTTCCCTCGCTACAACGGTTGAAGACAAGCCGATTATGCTCAGTGGCAGCAAAGGGAAAAGCTGGCAGCCGCGTAACTATGACCGTAAATTTCGCGGTGAAGTGCCGCTCTACTATGCGTTGGCAAAATCGCTCAACGTCCCTACAGTCAACCTTGGCATGCAGGTTGGGCTGAATGAAGTGATTGATACCATGGTGGATTTGGGCGTAGATCGCGGTGAAGTGCCGAAGCTGCCATCTATCCTGCTGGGGGCTTTTACCTTGACTCCGTTTGAAGTGACCCAGATGTATCAGTCGGTTGCCAGCGGTGGACTAAAAGCCGAACTCACAGCTCTTCGGGCAGTCGTTGATCTGCAGGGTAACCAGCTTTACCAATGGATGCCAAGGGCAAGTCAGGCAGTGCCAGAACAGGCGGCTTGGTTGACCACCTACGGATTGAAAAACGTCGTCTCGCAAGGTACAGCACGCTTTCTTCAGCCCCAGTTTGGTTGGGCGGCCTTGGCCGGAAAAACTGGCACAACGGATAAAAATCGCGATAGCTGGTATGTCGGTGCCGATGGGCGCGAAGTGGTGACGGTGTGGGTTGGTCGCGATGATAACAAACCCGTTAACTTGACCGGATCTGCCGGTGCACTGCGATTGTATAGTGATTACCTCAATCGGCGTCAGCCCGAACGTTTGGCGTTGCCTTGGCCGCAGAAGCTGACCACTGCCAAGTTCAGCCAAATGCCTAATGGCACCTTGGTCAGGGACTGTGCCGGACAGCATTCATTGCCGATGTGGGATCAGGATGGTGCGGTCAAAGGTTACTGTGACGGTAACAAACCGGCAGGTTGGATCAAAGAAATGTTCAGCTGGTGATCCCCATCGAGATAATGTTTTGAACCGTTTTGTTCGTAACAAAAACGCCCCTTTTGGGGCGTTTTTCATCGGTGGGCATCGGCCATGAAATGCTGAGCAGGACTAATCATCAGGATCAAAGTAAAAGGAAATTCGGCTCCGAGGATTTAGGTAACTATGGACCTTCTCCGGCAGTTTGCTTGGATGGATAACTAGCTCGATACGCAGGGGGCTGTCTTCCAAATCAATGATCGGTGCCTCGTTGGAGGGAACGGTTGGGTCATAGAGTAAGATATTAGGCGTCAGCAGACTCTCTGAGTTGACCGAGATCACCAATCCCAATTGCTGGTTTGACAGCTGGACCACGCTGCCTGGTGGATAAACTCCGAGCAAGCGGATAAGCAAGGCCAGATAGTCATTGTTGTACTGCTCTTTTTTATGCTTGAACAAGTAGGAGAGGGCACTGTAGGGGATCTTTGCCTTGGCTGGGTCCTGCGGGTGGCACAGGTTGTCATAGGCATTGACCACAGCAACCAGCTGGGCTTTGGTGTCGATTTGCTCAGCCATAAGCTGTTTGGGGTAGCCGCTGCCATCGAGTAATTCGTGGTGCTGGGTAAGGATGGGCTTGGCCTGCTGTGGAAAGCTATCAGATAAGTTGGCCAAGTCGGCACTGTATTTGGGGTGGAGCTTTAGGTAGTTCTCCTCCGGCTCGGTTAACGGTGTCGTCTTACGGGTAATGGCAGTTGGCACCTTTATTTTGCCCATATCATGAAACAGTGCGCCGATGGCTATCGTCTTGATATCCGGCCCTTCCATACCGCTGGAGCGGGCCAGCATCATCGACATGATAGCGACGTTGAGCGAGTGGCTGTAGATATCTTCATTGTCGCAACCCTCATTCATGAGATGAAGGGCGACATTGTCGGCCTCAAGCAGGGCATCAACCATCTCTTCTACTAACAGCTCGGCTTCCTTGACGGCGGTCATAGGGCGACTTTTAATTTTACCGACAATCGCTCGCAGCTGTGCCATCGAACGGGAAAAGTTCTTTTCACAGCGCTGTAGTTTTAGCTTGTAGTTCTTCAGCTGCTCTATGCGGCCTTGCTTTTCTTGCCATAGCTTTTCAGCTTGTTGTTCGAGAAAGTGGCTCTCGTGCTCGCTGATGGCCTCTAGGGTGTTGTTCGGGTCAAGAGGTTGGCTATCACTTTTTTCAGGGATCAGCAGTACATGCTTTATGCCCAGGTTTTTGATCAGCCGGATTTGCTGACTGTCTTTGATTTTGAAATGGTTCAATAGAAACGGATGATCGGTCCATTGCAAAGGTAGCTTGATATACAGCCCTTCGGTTAAGCGCTCTACTGATAGTTTGATACTGGCCATGATGTCCGGCGCAACCTGTTGATACTCAGATTTAATTCTACCTAACCACGTTAATTTCCCCAATATGCAGCTCAGCGCTTATTGGTTTGAAGAGGGGTAGGGATATTTCAAGCAAAAAAAAACCTCATCAAAGATGAGGTTTCAAAAATGGTGCCGACTACCGGAGTCGAACTGGTGACCTACTGATTACAAGTCAGTTGCTCTACCTACTGAGCTAAGTCGGCAAATTATTTTTATTAACTTAAGCACATTGTGCTCAAGATTTATTTGGCTCCCCCTGCAAGACTTGAACTTGCGACATACGGATTAACAGTCCGCCGTTCTACCAACTGAACTAAGGGGGAATAATATGGTGCCTCGAGGCGGAATCGAACCACCGACACGAGGATTTTCAATCCTCTGCTCTACCGACTGAGCTATCGAGGCAAAAGTAGCGATGGTTAAGTCTCTACTTTGCAAAAGATGGTGCCGACTACCGGAGTCGAACTGGTGACCTACTGATTACAAGTCAGTTGCTCTACCTACTGAGCTAAGTCGGCA
>NZ_JBNNXT010000010.1:0-133652 GCF_052873815.1 Photobacterium sp. DNB23_23_1
ATTTTACAATGAGTTAATTACAATAAAAGTCCGATGTGTCAGGTGGTTAGGTAGCCGTTTTGATATAATGGACACCATGAAAACGACGCCTGAAATCAACCCTGACAGCCAAGATGTTGCCGCGCTCCAAGCGATGGTTAGGCAGCTTATGGCCGAGCAGCAGGTCAAAGAAGAGCAATGGAAGCAAGAGCGCCAAACGCTTCTTGAACAGTTCAAACTGGCCATTGACCGCCAGTTCGCAAAACGTGCCGAAGCACTCAAGCCTTATGACGAGGCGCAAGGTGACCTGTTCAATGAAGCAGAGCATGAAGCTCACTCTGCTGAACAGGAAAAGGTTGCCACGACGACTTCTACTAACAAGCCACGCGGGAAACGCAAGCCACTTTCCAAAGAACTGCCGCGCGAGCGCATTGTTCTGGACTTGGATGAAGAAGAAAAGCACTGTGCGTGCTGCCAGCACCCTCTTCATAAAATAGGTGAAGACTGTAGTGAAAAGCTGGAGTTCACCCCGGCAGTACTGAAGGTTCTGGAGTATGTTCGTCCCAAGTACAGTTGCCGCCGGTGCGAGAAAGAGGCAGAAAGCGTCACTATCAGTCAAAAGCCTGTACCTGCTAGCCTTATTCCCAAGAGCTTTGCTACTGAAAGCCTTCTAGCCAATATTATTCTTGGTAAATACCAGTATGCACTGCCTCTTTACCGGCAGGAAACGCTGTTCAAGCAATCCGGTATCGAGTTATCCCGGACGACGATGGCACGCTGGGTCATGCAGGCCAGCAAACACTTCATACCACTCTACCAGGCACTTCACGAACACTTACTTGGTCAGGTTGTTATCCATGCGGATGAGACACCGTTAAATGTCCTTAAGGAAAATAAACAATGCTATATGTGGGTTTACTGCTCCGGCGCTGACTCACCTTCCGCCACACTGGAGGGGACGAAAAACATTGTCTTGTTCGACTATCAGAACAGTCGTGCGAGGGCTTGCCCCGCAGCTTTCCTTGGGAAGTACGGTGGCTATCTTCAAACTGATGGCTACCAAGCCTATGATGGTCTCACTCAGGTCAAGCACCTCGGTTGCCTGGCACATGCCCGGCGTAAGTTCATGGATGCCAAAAGGCTGCAGGGTAAAGGCAAAACAGGGAAAGCCGATGTGGCCTTGGCGAAAATCCAAAAGCTCTATGCGTTGGAAACCCGGTTGAAAGGGTTATCCGCAGAAGAGCGGCTGGCCGAACGACAGAAACTGGCGAGGCCAATGCTGGATGACTTGTACCAGTGGCTGACATCACAGATGGTGGTGGCGTCCAGTCAGCTGGGTAAAGCTATCAAATATACAGTGGGTCAATGGCCCAAGCTCCAGCGGTATGTGGAGGATGGCCACTTATCAATCGACAACAACCGGGCTGAGCGCGCAATCAAACCGCTGGTCATCGGCCGGAAAAACTGGCTCTTCGCCGACACCCCAAAAGGTGCTGATGCCAGTGCTATGCTTTACAGCATCATCGAGACCGCTAAAGCTAATGGGCTTATTATGTATGACTATCTGGTTAAGTGCATGGAAGAGCTAGCCCAGCCTGAGCCGGATATCGACTCTCTACTTCCTTGGAACTTCTCTCATTAATAATCGCCCCGTGGAATCATGGGGCGGATACATACGATTTGGTCATATCTCAACTACCAAACTAACTTTACGGCCTAGTCGTAACTAAACCGCTGATGAATATGGCTGAGTGTAACTTTCAAAAAATAACAAAACTTAACCAAAGTCGCGTGTTACCTTCTCAAATTTACGCATGACTGGTGTTGGCTGAAAACCAAGTTTACGGTAATTTTCGAGGCATGACTTTAGTACAATGAAACTCTGAAATTGAAGGTCAATATCAATAATTGTGTCATCACCCTTATCATGGTGTTTGATTATGTTTCTAGACCAGTTCCTTTCTCGAAGGATTATGTTCTTTTTAGGGGAGTCCTCTCTACGCCACTCTACTATTAAGCGCCTAAACTTGACAAAGAAAGTACTATAGGGTTCGACGTCATTTGCTTCCACCAAACCCTCACTCAAACTTTCTGCACTGCCAGCTAAAGTAAGAGAACATATGTATTCTTTCTTAAGGTATAGCGAACAAGCCTTATTTATCTGACTGAGTAGTATCGTTTTTTTATCAACTCTATCTTTCATCTACTGCTCTAAAAAGGTAATTGCAATGACCCGTAATAAGTCAGAATCCGTAGAACTTACCAATGGCTGTAGCCAGCAAACTACCAGCCGCCCCTACTTTTATATCCCATGCTGTAGTCGCAGCTTTAGAGACCATCATGCCCATCCATTGCGAAACGTTTTCTCCAAATGAACCATTTTGAACTTCAGTTTCTGAGTCATTCTCTATAGCAGTTGCCAAAGTTGCGAGGTCTTCTTCAGGTACGTTGTTGTCACGAAGTATTTGTAGTAATGAAGTAAGATCATTCTTACAGACGGTATTAGTAACTTTCTGACTATTTGAGTCACCTACAACAATTGTCGCATTGTCACCAAACACCGCATTATTAAATAAATCAGACACTCCTAACTCCTTAGCCCTTTCTTTCATCTCATTTGACTCTAACTCTTCTGGAAACTGCTCGGATAGTTCCAAAACAAAGTCTAGTAGCCTAGAAGTAACCTCTGTAATTACTTGGGTCATTGCCCCAGCAGAGTGCTCGCCCCACGCACTTTCAATTTGATAACCATTACCAAGCCCTTTTGACAGTAAAGGGTAGTATTCAGGTGCAATTGTAATTTGAAGATGATCCTGTTGTGCATACTCTTCGATTACTGCAATACTTTGGTGTAAGTGAGTCGTATCTAGCCTTTCTCTAATTTCTTTTTCTAGGTGCATCAATGGCAAGGTTTGCCCTTGATATCTGTATGCCATATTACTAGCGTTGCCTCTAACTGTTACTGGTAGGGTACGATATGATGGCAAGGAACTTTTTTCTGGGTAGCCTTTAAGCTCCCCATTAACCCAGTCTAATAACTCTTTTTCACCTAACCTATGTAAAAGCACCTTAGTTTTAAACAAAGCAGTACTAAGATTGGAGTCTCCTGAACTTAATAACTCTATAATTTCTTCTATCAATTTCATTCATCAATACTCGTAAACTATGAATCACTCTTAAACAGTTTGTAAACAGTGTGCTTTGACCTTACCTCTCAACAATTAAATGAATATCTAGAGAGGAGCTTAGTGAAGACTTTTTGCGTCGATATTCATTGATAGCATGATTACTATTGGTTTTATCCTTTGGAGGAACCGGGGTCTCTGGTAACTTTTGAACCAAATATTTGCACTCTTTAGCTACTAAATTGCGGTCATCTAAGTCGCAGATATTGTCCATCAACTTTGATAGTTCATCTTGAACATCATCAATTTTTTCAACAATGTCGGAAGCAAGCATAGTGCCTTGGGCACCACTTTTTATTCTTTCTAATTGATTCAGAACCTTATGAACAGAGCCAATTATTCCAGTCCTTGCTTCTACACGAATTACATCGTGGTGTTTCGCTCTAGTCTGATATAAAGACTCTGAAATGATTGCATCTGACAACCATTTTGCATCCGAATACAGAAATTGAAGACCTTCCCTAAAGTCTTTGTATGAACTAATGCCTTGTAGTAAGAGCATTAACGTACCGATTACTGTAACTCTTGCTTTAATCGAGCCTTCTTCAAACTCAACGTTTATCTCAAGTCCATCGGACAAGAAGAACTCTGTTCGACTAAGTGCAAAAGCTCTCAGGCTATCCTTGAACGCTTCAAGCTGTTCTTCCGTCTCGATTCCCGTCGGCTCAACGTGAATATAAGCCTGACTAAGGATATTTTTATTTATGTAATCAGCCACGAAGACTCCCTAAAGATATCAAGACTTTGTAAACAAATTTGTCCTTGTTTGCATTCCGTCTATCTTGCTATCATTCGTTACTAATCTCAAGGAATATCAGACTGTTGTGTGAAACAAGAAGGTGCTTTGGGATAAAATACTGAGAATTTCCGTATTGGTCTGTCTCTGCTAAATAGATTAGCTTCTGGATCTATCGCAGCACATGCTGAGCAATTAGTTAGTACAAATGGAATGGTGATTAGAATGAAACGTAAAAAAGCTGTACGACTAGTCTGTATCTTGATTCGATAGCTTTTGCTAACTGTATCGTCCCATTTCCTGATCCAGCTTGGAAAGTTCATCAAGAGCCTCTAGTCGTGCCCCACTGTTATTTTTAGTACCCTTGCATACAGATGGCCTAGTCTGTAACTGTTTATCTGTCACACCTTTCGTGCTTGTTTCAACGTCGCCGTTGATAGGTAATTTATCTGAATTCTGTTTTTTCATTGTGATTACAGCTCTTGCAGGCCGCTCCTGACTTTGACGGTGTCGTTTATTCTAGCTCTACAGTTGCCTCAACAGATCTTTTAAGTGGCTGTTACGCTTATGAGAGTGGCTAGAAGCTTGAGTAATATACTGTATATCTTCGCTATTACCTACAATATGAATTTCGCATTCTGCTCTTGTAATCGCCGTGTAGAGCCAAGCTCTATCAACGATTCGCCCCCTCTGTAGAGCAATAACAATACGTGGAAATTGAGAGCCTTGCGCTTTGTGCAAAGTTATTGCATAACCCAGTTCCATACAATCTAGAACTGTTTGCGTCACCTCGATTTTTTCACCCGTATCTAGTATGACCTCACCGTAAAAATCGCCTGAGGATCTAACGCTGGTTAGTGTGCCAAGTGACCCATTCTGAATGCCCTTATCGTAATGGTTCTGCGTAAATAGCACCTTATCGTTCAGACGAAGAGGTAGAAAGAACCTATCACCATTGATTACGAATTCGAGACTGTCACTATTGGGGTTGATCGTTTTCTGGATTAGTTTATTGACCTCTGATACCAAGGCCTTGGTTGGAGCTATAACTCGACTAATTTCTGGCAACTCTTGGTAAAGCTCGCAACAGACTTCGGCTATATCCTCTTTACTGGTCTCGTGAAAGTGTATAGCACCTGTAGACAGTTGATCAGGCACCACACCTTGATTGATAAGCCTTGAATACTCAGGGATGCCCGTCGTTACTTCTTGTCTCATGACTACGTCTAACGTGGTATTACTAATGGTTTTTGCCTCAACAATATCTGCCAGTACCTTGCCGCAACCTATTGGTGGAAGTTGGTGTGGGTCACCTGTAAATATTAGTCTTACCGAGGGATGAATATGATTTACTAGGCGATACATTGTTGGTAGATCAATCATGCTTGCTTCATCGATAACCAGAAGGTGGTTAGGCCTTCCACCACTAGGTTCAATAGGTTGGTCATGCAGCAACTTAGCAATCGTTGAAGTAACAAAACCAATCGATTCATGCAACCTCAAAGCGGCACGCCCACTAAGTGCAACAGCATGAATTTCATAACCCAGTTGATGATATGCTCTTAGAGTCGTTCTGAGCACTGCTGTCTTACCTGTTCCTGCGCCGCCAGTAATGCAACTGACTGAGTTATCTAAACATGTAGTCACTGCCTCGATTTGCATTTTGGTTAGGTCATAGGTTGCCTCTGCTATCGCTGCACAAAAAGCAGCATTAACCTCTTCATCAAACTTGTTGTTCTGTTTAACTAGACTATTCAATCGTTTGGCAACAACACTCTCCATTAGGAGTTGAGCTGTCGGGTGATAGGTTCCTGTATCAGGGTTTAAAATATACTGAGCTTTGTCATGACCTGACTGGAATGTTTGAGTGACTAGATCCCTATCTTTCAGTAACTTATTTAGATAGGGTCGCAGGTTCGCGTGAGTGGTATAGGTGTGACCCTTTTCAATTTCCTTACGGATCGCCATTTCCAATGCTGCGCTAAGTCTTCGAGGATCGTCCTGCTCAATGTCGCTATTAAATTCCGTGACTTTAATAATATCCTCAATGGCGCTGAACGACAGGCCAAAGCCCAATAGTGCATAAGGGTTACTCTTGATCACATTTATGGAGGCTTCGCCATGATGCCTGAGTAGCCGCTGCTGCACACTGGAAGGAATTCGATTCTCACTCATCCAGTTGCAGTGGGCCAGATTTTTATATTTAGCATATCCCCTAAACAATGCGTCTACGGAATCGTCGCTCAAAATCGATTTCAGGCGTTCTCTGGAGGTAAAATCGTCCTGCCTCAATGTCGCATGAAAATCTTTACCTAAGAGCTGCCAGAGTGCTCTAGCTTTGCTTTCACCAATGCCCTTGAATTCATTTTCTCTTGAAATAAAACGGATTAGTTGTTCGCCCGTTTCGGGGAGAGTGCACTCAACATAACTCGGAGCCTCATAGGTATGTTGCTGCATCACATAATCACCAGTTTCAACATCTTTTATGGAACGAACACCTCTAACTGACCAGTGTTGCCCAATTGCAGGGTGTACTGGAATGCTGTCAGGGTCAGCTTTAATGGTGACATAGTACTTCCCGCTATTGGCTTTATAGGAGTTCTTTGCTAGAGGCACACCAGTGAATATCACACACCCTCTTGTACTATAAGGAATGCTGGTTACACGCATCTGATCGTCATACATTTCTATATTCATCGTGGCATTAACCCCATCTCTGATAGAGTTTCCGATAGCTCACCAAACCGCTCAAGTCGCTTTTCAAGCTTCTTGACCTTGGCTCGTAATTCAATGTTCTCAGCCTCCAATAACGAAACTCGCTTTGAATTGAGCAGTTTGCCATTCGCTGTATTATCGTAGACCTTGGGCTTATCAGTATTCTTCTTCGCTGAGTCATTTAGTGGAGGTAGGACACCTCTATCACGCAGCTCATCCTCTAAATCTTTGAGCGAATCTTTAAGCGTAGGATTCTGATTTAGCGCAGATTTTCCACAACCAATCCCTTTAGCTACTTCGTTACGATTGAGCTGACCTCTGAATATGATTTGCCTAAAATCATCATCGGTTAGAGTTTCCTTCCAGACCTCAAATGCTTCTAGGTTTTGCTGCGCTTTTTGCTGTCCACTTGCCATGTTTCCCTCGCTATTTCCTTTTGTGAGGTTCAGTGTCAATGTAAAGCTTAATCATTTGAAAAGTGTATTCGGATGTGAATATGTATCTTTATAGACCCAGTTTAGCTCTCAGATCGATAGGCATTCTCTCGATTGCAAGGTTCAAAACCTCCTCGGTTTGGATTGCCTTGAGTTCATTGTATTTTGTTTCAAGGCATTGATGACTACCAACAATCTCCTCTTTCGTTTTTGCCCTAAGGCCAGTTTTTTTTCGTTTTCGTTTTAATTGTTTTTTTTGTTCATTTTGATGCCGCTCTAGAAGCGCATCGTTAACACCGTTAAAGAAATTGAGAATACTGGGACTGAATGAGCTAGTGTTAAATATGCTTTGAGCCGATAACCCCACCGTTCTAGCCACACTTGCCTTTTTTAACTTATAAAACTTCGGTGTTTTTTTTGTTTCTACTTCTCCAAAATTATCAATTGCGGTCTCAGCCTGTGCCTTTAGCTCTAAGATCGCATGGTAGACTCTGTAGGTTGTATGCTCTTTGTCATCAACTACCCAAGCGGGCAGCGGATTGCTCTGATCAACCATTGAGTCATCATCCAACGATTCAAGAAAATCATCAGAAAACAATCCATCCAACTCATTCGTAGCCATACAATTCTGCCTCAGCTTTCATTTTTCCCTTTATTGAGTCAATTGCACTCTCTATTGCTGACAATATCCTATCAACACTTTCCCCATTTCTACTGTTTCGAAGCTCTTTGATTCGCCTCCAACTCGATGTCAAAGCAGGAAGATGGGCTTCCAGTAAAAAACCGATCCCCTTTGGTTGCATCGCCTCTTTAACCATTGGCTGAATCGTTTGCCAAATACCTCGAATATGCCCCTCGGTAATCCACGCATGGGTACAATCCAAGCAGAACTCGAGTCTTGCGTCTTGTGGATTCAAATTTCCCATTTTTGCGCACTTAGCACGACTCTCTCCACCATCACGAGGAATACACACGGCAAACCGACTCGGCTGAATATCTATAACTCGGCCTGTAATCCTTTCTCGCAACGCTAGTGACTCGCTCTCCGTTGCAACCTTAGTAAGTTGAGTGGCTTTACGTACAAAGCGAGAGAACCCACCTAAGTGTTTCTCAGAAAGCTGATCCGATTCAATAATTATCAGCTCAACAATTGAGTTTAAGTAACGTTGCTTTGCAGATGCCATAAGCCCCCTTGCGTCCTTATCTCTCAAGTATGCATTGAAAAACGAGTTGTCCAAGTGGCAGAATTGGTGACGTATGACTGCGCCGACATCACCCTGATAACGAGTTAATACTGCTTCAGCCCATATATGGCGAATGGCGTGAGGCGATGGGTAACGCACTCCCTCTAGTAGCTCAGAGTTTATATCTCGCATTGTTTTGATATCTTCTAGACTAACTGTGCCAGACTGAAGCAGCGCCTTTGTTTCACTCGATAAATACCTGTCGATAACTGCTTGGTGCTCATCATTTTCAACATAGTCTCTCTGAGCGTACGCCACAATAGATTGTTTAAATCTACGTTGAGCTTGAGACCCCGGAAAGGATGTAACAGATAAGCGAAGCCAGTCTCTCTTCACCTCCTTCGCAGAAGATAACAAGTGTCGATATCGCGCAGTTCCAACTGTGTATTTCAACGATAGAGCTTCTACTTCCTTTTGTTCTGAAGACGTCAACTCTGTACTCTTTTCTAACAAGTAATTTAAGCGTATAACGTCATTAAAGGGTTGATAGTTGATAAACCCAGCCCAGTTTGCCTTAACTCGCGTCTCAATGAATGCTCCCGATTTCTGCACACTTTCTTTTCTAGTTCTTGGGGATGTCAGTGCATAAAGACAGGGTTCATCATGCTTATGTTCAAACAGTTCATTTAACTGTGCAGCCACTTGATAGCACTGAGAGGTCACTTCCCTATCAATTTTTGTTTTGCCATTGGTCTTAGGAACAAACCATTTCAATTTAAAGCGAAAGGGGACATGGGCATTATCTAAAATATCCAAATTCGGCTCTGTCCGTATGGCGCTTAAGGGAAACCCATACTCGGAATGCCTATACCCAGTCCAAGCGACCACAAGCGTCGTCATCGCGTGAAGTTGAGTATCTAATGTTACTTTAAGCTCTTCATAAGTCCCATTTTCCGAGGTTGTTATCAATCCTTTGACCCATTGCTGAATTGCGGTTAAGCACTTCTCTTCTGTCAACCTTTGCTGACTCACTATTGATTGCATCTTGGCATAAACATCTTCCACGCTGCCAGCGTTCAAAGACTGCTTGTCTAAAAATGATTTGTCTAAAGAAGACAAATATCCATTCCAAACTTCATCTGGAGATTTATGTCCCTGCAATCCCAAGTATTTTTGCAACATCAGGACACGAATTACTTCAACCGCATCAAATCGAGCGCTTAATCCAAGCTCAATCGCTAGCAATTCAATATTATCATCCCTCAATGAACTTACAGAATCGAAGTGTTTACTGTACTCGGTTAAAAGCGCATTTTCTGTCATGAGCTTTAAGTCTGAGTGATCAATACCCTTCGTTTTAGACTGAGAAGAACACAACTCCTCCCCCTGCAAGCCTGCGAGGATGACATTAAAGAGTCGATTCTTTGTGCGGGTCTCCTTAATGTTAGCAATGCCAGCTTTCTCTAACACTGCTCTCACAGCCCTTTTACACGTTGAGGTATAAAGAAAATTATTCTGGTAAACATGATTCAGATAATCCACATAATACTGTCCCATCTCTAAACCTAAGAAGTTGAAGCTGCCTCCTTTTTTAAACTCAGTCAACGTCATGCTGTATTGCGATTGACACACCCGATCCAGACTTTTCTCAATTTGCTTGGTTGTTAACTTCTGTTCAATCACCCCTTTAACACCTAAAGTTATCAGATGGTTTCGTAAGTTAGAAAATGATACAGGTGCAATCGAACCTCTATACGAAGGTGCTGACACCCGATTAAAAAAGCCACTTTGATTGACTGACCTCGCCATGAACGATGTCCAGAAGGAATCAAGTAAAGAAGCTCTGAGGGCTATTTCGTGATGTTCATTAAGAAAGGCAAAAAGATGCATCGCCATTTGGTACGTAGGTATTAAAGCTCGTGTATTTTTAAATGTCAGCACAGCTCCACAAAGCAGTTTTGCGTATTCTTTACTACTTAAAGAATATTCCCTTTCATTAAGTTTAAGGCTGACGGTAGACTTAAGGTTAAGAAACGGTAAATCGAAGACTGAAAAGTCGATTGTCGTGTCTCTGCTATGCTCGACAAAGCCCCATCTATCGCAATAATAGTCACCCTGTTCACTCTTAAAAAAAGGATTAGCCAACAATTTCTCATTCTGGTCGTGCCAAAAGGAATCAATAGGGTTGTTGAATACTGTAACTGCCATCTCATCCCCTTATTATAGTGAGTGGAACACACTCATCACCACACCATGCTTAATCATCTCATCAAATTGCTCTCTGCCGTTCTTCTGAGAACATTTGCTCATTTTTCCTAATGTACCTTCGATCCATTCCACCGTTGGCATTACTGTTTTAAAAAGAAAGTCAGGGTTGGTTGCGAGTAGTTTTTTATAATGCTTCTTAAACTCATGAAGGTAGTTGTGCATTCTAAGCACGGTTAACGGACTATCTAAGACATAAATAGGAGAGAGAGGCTCATCATCAATTTTATCACTTAAAGACAGTACTCCAACCTCATTAACCATACCTCGGGCTTGTCCTGTAACAAGCCGCATCCTTGTATTCATTTCTTCCTTTCTGCATGAAATGCTCTCCGATACAGCCATGAATTCACTATTAAAGGCTTCCATTTCTGCTCTCTGCTTTGGACTAAAATCTAAATAGAATACATTTTGGATCAAGTCGAACATCACTTCACGAGTAATACGTCCAGCACTATTCATCCACTCCTCATTATCCTCCGTTAGATAACTGATTTTTTCAGTTTGATTGGTATGGGAGTTACGATTAACAAGATAATGGTACGTGTAAGGATCACTAAACGCATGAACAGCGCTATTTTTAATTGCCTGAAGTCCGAACAAGCCGTTACGGCAAGGGGACTCAGAGTTCATTGCCAAATCAATCCTCTCTGCAATGGAAATCGCTTTGGCATTTTCAATAACATTCTCTGGATGAGTACCGTTTTTGACCAATGCACAATATGCAGAAGGTAGAATTAAGGGGGTATTCTTCTTTCTATGCTTTGCCAGTAGAGAGGTCTTCATACTATGACATTGAAGTAAATGCCTTAGCACACCTGTTATTGAACGCATTCCATTACTGATAATCAAAGTGGGATGAATGTAAAGTGCCCTCCCCTCGGGCACCGCTTCAATGTAAGTCAATAGTGCTTGGCCTTCGGCTTCTCTAACAGAAAGAGAACGCGTCGTGTGGATTACTTTTGCCCGACCTTTGAAGTACTCACTTTCAATCGAAGTAACTCGCCCACCCACGATCATCTTTCTAAAAGATGAAGGGGTCAATTTCTCTATATCGTAAGGCTGAACTGTCAAGCTAGCCATTAACCAGCCAAACATCATATTTTCCACAGCAGTAACCACTTGTATCTCATCATAAAACAATGAACGTAATTCCTTGAGTGAGAATAAGTTTCCTGTAGTAAGAGTGGTGATATTACGCACGCAAAAACTAAGTTTTATTTTGTTCTTATTATCTCTTTTATTAAGAAATAGCTCATCACACGCCTCTGGAGAGGTTAATGCACCTAACAGCAATAGATAGGCCTTTTCATTGGTAGCATTAGATAACAGCAATACATCTAAAGCGGCCTTCGATAGTTCAGAGTTCTCACTATCTTGATGATACTCACTGATCATGTGATAAAGGATACTACCAATGCAATGAGCTTTTCTCGACTTTGATAAACATGATAAATCGGTCTCAATCAACTTCGACAACTTTGGTTGAGCCTTTTGAAGCAAGAGTTTTAGGGCTGATTTATACTTATTTAACTCCAAAATAATGGTTGCTGCTGTCAAGCTAAGTGATTTTACCGTTAACTTAGGCGAGGCAAGCGCAGAGTACAGATCCTTACCGATACCAATATCATCCCTTCTTAACCAGTCCAGCTCACCAAAGTAACTAGCAATTGATTTTTGCGTTTTATTTAAGTTTGGGCTTATTTTGGTTCTTCTCAGTTCTCGTATAAAGCCGTAATCAGCAGCACTAACTTCGTCTCGAAAAGCCTCCGAGTCAATCGCATAAGTTACGATTATCATTAGCTTTATTAACGGGCTGCTGCCACCATGGTTCCCCATAGCATCCATACGATCCGACTCATACTGTTTTAAAATTTCATAACGATTGTCAATAGTGTGTACATTCAACCATTCAATAAAAGGGCATACCGATGAAGCAAAAGTGTCTTTTGCACTAACCGAAGCTTCTCGGTTGAAAAAAGCAAAGTTATAAGCAGCAATCATCGCCTTGTATAACAACACTTTGTCTGGTTGAGACCAATCCGTCATTGTTAATTTATAAGAAGCACCACTAGATTTTACTATAACAAGAGACGTCGCACTAAACGGCTGCTCTAATGAAGCAACAAGTTTCTTTTGTTTGAGATCATCTAAAATTAACCCCTCGATTTCGGAGCTTGTTAATGGATGATCATGAGTGCCAACTTCATCACTATGCATCAACAAGCTCCCTCAGCAACGCCGCTCGTTCCCTACAACCATGGATATAAATTTTTGTCGTTTGATTACCATGCTTACCGCCTACCTTGTGGCCAAGACGCCGAGCAGTTTCAATGTAAACTCTGGACTCTGTCGTAATTGACTCGAAACTCTTCTTGGCAACAACACATAAATCATAAAATATATCTGTCCCAAACGAATGTCTTAAATGATGGTAAACATTTGCCTCATCTAATGTTTGGTAACCTGAGTAAGCCTCTGGATTATCATTCATCACCTTTAACAGTTTCTTAAGCGTCTTATAAAAAGTGGCACTTCCATACCGATTACTAACCACGTTTCCTTTCGTATGATTATTTGAGTTTGAAACAAGTAAGTGATTCGACGTTGATTCTGGGCGTTCCATAGTATAATAATGTTCCATCAATAGTAGATGGGTTCGAGATATATAGAGCGTTCGTGCGGAGCCGTATTTTGCATCAAAAGATGGGAGGTGATATTTGAACTCTTCTTCCGGTGATTCTTTCAGCTTATTAAATAAACTCCTAAGACCATTACGCACTTTTCCGTCTGCCTTAAAGTTATCTAGATAAAACCCTCGGTTTTCGGAGGATCGACAACCGAGTTCACCACCATTTCTAAGAACAATTTCCTCAAGTAAACTATCAGTATGCCTATAAAGAAGTTCTCTTGTAGCCGGAAGAAGGTATTTAACAATGAGGGTAGATTTGTTGTTCGATCTTGCCAACGCCCTATATTCAGCAAATACAAATACTTTCTTATAGTTATTATCAAAAAAATGGGTCAGCCAATTGTAATAACTACGCAGAGAGTTGATAGCCTTGTTGACGACCACTTCACTTTTTTGCAGTTTTACAATTAAGTACTCATTAATATATTCATTAATTAGCTCTGCTGGGAGGGCGGAATGCCAAGCAAGGGTTACTGAAGGATGGTCGTATTCCTCAACCCATTCTAAGAACAGACCAAGCTGTTGACCTCGTTCGTATTGAGCGTAATCTCCAATCTCTACTTCTTCTAATAAGAACTCGAAAGCACTCGTAGTTTCAACACGCTTCTTTTTATAAACTACCGAAAGACCTGTTACATGAGTGTATCGAGAATAGAGGCAAGGCAATAGAACAGGAACATCGTCATCATAAAGATAAACCCAATGACCGCTCTGTAAGTTATAACAAATACGTTGCATACATTTTCACCCATACATTGTCGCCCTTAGGTTTAAATGTAGTACGTATCATTCAACTTACAATTTTTTCCATAAATTAACACCTGCGAGTTAAAAAGCAATCCATATCCACATGAATGATCTTTTTCTGCGTCTTGGCTGGGTTGGGGGGGGGCAACGGAGACATACGAACTAGCACCTGATTACTGTTTTTTTATACAGTAACATTATAGAGGCTAGAGCAAACAGTGTGAAGCATAACAAAAGCCCAGCAAAATGCCGGGCTTCAAATCAGGGTAAGCGAGCCAGTCAGGGCTTGCCCGATCAGATGATCTGGTTTTTCTTCCACTCTGCAGCGCGGGCTTCGCGCGCTTCACGTTTAAGGCGCGCATCACATGGCTCAGGGCAATCACACTCTTTGGCGATACCGATCCCGTCAAGACCACCACAGCTACCACTCACGCTTTTACGCTGGAAGATATAACCGACAGCCATCGCCGCGATAACCAACAAAAACACAGCAAAGGTCGTTACATAGATAACCATTGTTCAATCTCTACTTTTGGTTCATATAAGGGGCAAAAGCATCAGAAATATATTCCTTGAAGCCTTGCTCTGTTTTCACAACCAACAACAATGGAATCTGCTCTTGGTTAGCCAATGCCAGTGCCTTTTTCTCACCCATTACAGAGAATGCCGTCGCCAATGCATCTGACGTCATACTTGATGGGTGTAGCACTGTTACCGATACCACATGGTTAGAAATCGGCATACCGCTTTTGGGATCGATCAGGTGAGAATAACGCACACCATCTTCTTCGAAGTAGTTACGGTAATCTCCTGAAGTAGCAACCGCCATATCACCCGGCTCAATCACTTCTTGAATCGCTCGGCTACCGTCTTCGGTTGGCTTCTCAATCGCGATGCGCCATGGTACGCCTTCGAGGTTATTGCCTTTCAGGCTCAGTTCACCCCCAATCTCAACCAGGTAATCGGCCACGCCTAGATCATCAAAGTAATCGGCCACGACGTCAACCCCAAATCCCTTGGCAATCGAAGACAAGTCGACATACAACTCAGGGATATCCTTGGTCAGGGTGTTACCTTCCACACTCAAGTGGTGAATACCCACTATCTCGCGGCGCTCCGCCAGCTCCTGTTCGGTCGGAGTCTTCTCCGGACGCGCTTCAGGGCCAAAGCTCCACAAATTTACAATCGGTCCAACCGTTACATCCAATGCTCCGTCAGTCAGCTTAGCAAGGCGAATGGCCTCCGTCACCACTTTAGCCGTGTCGGCTGATACCTCGAACGGCTCATTGGCACGGAATTGGTTAAATTGACTGAGCTCGGAATGCTTACGGTAAGTCGACATCTGGTCATTAACCAATTCCAGTCGACGGTCAATTTCTGCCTGGATATCCGTGGCAGACGGTAAGCCTTCCTGCTTAATCAACTTAATTGAATAGTAGGTTCCCATGGTCGAACCGTTAAGGTGAATCAATTCACGCTGATCGCTACAAGCCGATAGGGTAATAACCAGCGCAAGCATCAGCAATGCGCGGTGCAGTAACGTCTTCATCCAACTACTCCCCAAATGAAAGACAGTCATTGTTATTAGTTATGTGAAAGCGCTAAGTATGAAAAACCATATGTTACATACCGTTATTATACGCTTATTACGAAAAAAGGCTGACCCCAGAGGGGATCAGCCAGTTTTTCAGTGTGTAGCTAATTAGCCACCGAAGTCATCCAACAGGATGTTTTCGTCTTCAACACCAAGATCTTTTAGCATGCCGATAACAGCCGCGTTCATCATTGGTGGACCACACATGTAGTACTCACAATCTTCAGGCGCTTCGTGATCTTTCAAGTAGTTCTCGTAGATCACGTTATGAATGAAGCCTGTGTAACCATCCCAGTTATCTTCTGGTAGTGGATCAGACAGAGCAACATGCCACTCGAAGTTGTCGTTATCCGCTGCTAGCGTATCGAAATCTTCAATGTAGAACATTTCACGCTTAGAACGAGCACCGTACCAGTAAGTCATCTTACGCTTAGATTTCAGGCGTAGAAGCTGGTCGAAGATGTGCGAACGCATAGGTGCCATACCAGCACCACCACCGATGAATACCATTTCGTTGTCAGTTTCTTTCGCGAAGAACTCACCGAATGGACCAGAGATAGTACACGTGTCACCAGCCTTAAGCGACCAGATGTACGATGACATAATGCCAGGTGGTACATCCGGGTTGTTTGGCGGCGGCGTTGCAATACGTACGTTCAGCTTGATCAAGCCTTTCTCTTCTGGGTATGACGCCATAGAGTAAGCACGGATTGAGTGCTCTTTCACGATAGACTCGTAACGGAACAGGTTAAACTTGTCCCAATCTTCACGATATTCCTCAGGAACATCGAAGTCAGAGTACTTAATGTGATGTGGTTCAGCTTCAATCTGAATGTAACCACCTGCACGGAAAGGAACTTCCTCGCCTTCAGGGATTTTAAGCACAAGTTCTTTAATGAACGTGGCTTCGTTATCATTCGAAAGAACTTCACATTCCCACTTCTTAACACCAAAGATTTCTTCTGGAAGCTCGATGTCCATGTCAGACTTAATGTTAACCTGACACGCTAAACGCTCGCCTTCACGTGCTTCACCTTTAGTGATGTGGTCAAGCTCAGTTGGTAGGATATCGCCACCACCAGTCTTCACTTTCACACGACACTGGCCACAAGAGCCACCGCCACCACATGCAGATGATACGAAAATACCATTCGCTGATAGAGCGTTTAACAGTTTGTCACCGGCAGCGGTTGTAATCGCTTTTTCCGGATCACCATTTACTGAGATAGTAATGTCACCTGATGGTACCAGCTTAGATTTAGCGAAAAGAATCACTAAAACTAGAGCCAGGATAATCAAGGTGAACATGACTACGCCAAGAATAATATCCATTGATTTTATTCCTTATTATCCTGATTACAGCTGAACGCCGGAGAAGGACATAAAGCCCAACGCCATAAGGCCAACGGTGATGAATGTGATACCTAGGCCACGAAGACCAGGAGGTACATCTGAGTATTTCATCTTCTCACGGATACCCGCAAGAGCAACGATTGCTAGCATCCAACCGATACCAGAACCTAGACCATATACAACAGACTCAGCAAAGTTGTAATCACGCTGCACCATGAAAGATACACCACCGAAGATTGCACAGTTAACTGTGATCAGCGGTAGGAAAATACCTAGTGCGTTGTATAGCGGCGGGAAGAAGCGGTCCAGAACCATTTCCAGGATCTGTACCAATGCCGCGATAACACCGATGAACGTAATAAAGTTCAGGAAGCTAAGGTCAACACCCGCAACAATGGCGCCGTCTTTTAGCAACAGGTTGTAGATCAAGTTGTTCACCGGTACAGCAATCGTTAGTACAACGATAACCGCGACCCCCAGACCGAAAGAAGTTTTTACTTTTTTCGATACCGCTAGGAATGTACACATACCTAGGAAGAACGACAGTGCCAAGTTCTCGATAAAGATCGATCGAACCAGAAGGCTAATATAATGTTCCATGTTCCCCTTACTCCTTCGCTTCGATTTGTTCTGGACGGATGATACGGATAGCCCAGATCATGAAACCAATCAGGAAGAACGCTGATGGTGCTAGGATCATCATACCGTTTGGCTGGTACCAACCACCGTCAGACACTAACGGTAGGATTTCCACACCGAATAGTTTGCCTGAACCAAATAGCTCACGGAAGAAAGCAACTGTGATAAGTACGAAGCCGTAACCAAGACCGTTACCAATGCCGTCTACTAGAGATGGCAATGGCTCAGACTTCATCGCGTATGCTTCAGCACGACCCATAACGATACAGTTCGTGATGATCAGACCAACGAATACAGAAAGCTGCTTCGAGATATCATAAACAAATGCTTTCAATACCTGGTCTACCACAATTACCAACGAGGCGATGATCGCCATCTGTACGATAATACGCACACTGTTAGGAATGTGGTTACGGATCAGAGATACGAACAAGTTAGAGAACGCACATACGAATGTTACCGCAAGGGTCATTACGAATGCTGTTTCTAGTTTGGTTGTAACTGCCAGTGCAGAACAAACACCAAGCATCTGAAGCGCGATCGGGTTGTTGTCGAGAAACGGCGCAAACAGAATCTTCTTCATTTCTTTAGTATCAGCCATTGTTTAGGCCTCCTTCACGCACTTTAGTCAGGAATGGACCAAAGCCCATGTCGCCCAACCAGAAGTCGAAGGTGTACTGAACACCATTTGCAGTTAGGGTTGCACCAGACAGGCCATCTACACCGTGGATATCGCCTTCAGGTGCACCACCTTTAACGACACGGATAGCTGGTTTGCTGTTGCTGTCGAACAATTCTTTACCAACGAACTGGGCGCGCCAGTTCGGGTTCTCGATCTCACCACCAAGTCCAGGCGTTTCACCCTGCTCGTAGTAAGTGATACCCGCAAGCGTGTTACCGTCAGTTTCTACGGCGATAAATGCGTACATCATTGACCACAGACCACCACCGTGTACTGGCAGGATAAGTTTCTCGATGTTATCGTTCGCATCTTTCACTAGGTAAACTGTTGCAACATTTGCACGACGAATGATCTTCGCTAGATCTTGGTCACCTGATAGGCGAATAGACTGAGCTGGATCTTTCGCTGCGTCACGCTGGCTGTACTCAGATGCCGTAGCACCTTCTTCAGTTTGCTCGACAAATTCACCGGTTTCTAGGTTAACAAGCTTAGGTTCGATGAACTGGTCATACGCTTCAGTAATGTTCGTGCCATCTTGAAGAAGGCCCGCTACTGAAAGGATATTGCGCTGAACATCAAGCACCGCATTCTTCTGCTGCAGTGGACGCAGAGCAACCGCCGCTGCTGATACCACGATTGAGCACACTAGGCTCAGTGCGATAACAACAATTAGCGTCTTTTTAATGCTATCGTTATTACTTGACATGACGAGCTAGTCTCCGCTTGATATTGCCCTGAACTACTAGGTTGTCAAATAGAGGTGCGAATAGGTTAGCAAATAGGATTGCTAGCATCATACCTTCTGGGTACGCAGGGTTAACCACACGAACCATAACAGCCATTGCACCGATTAGCGCACCGTACCACCACTTACCTTTATTGGTAAATGAAGCAGACACTGGGTCGGTTGCCATGAACATCATACCGAATGCAAAACCACCAAGAACTAGGTGCCAGTGCCATGGCATGCTGAACATTGCGTTAGTATCAGAACCAATAATGTTGAATAGCGTCGCTGTCGCGATCATACCGATAAGCGTACCCGCGATGATGCGCCATGAAGCAATGCCCATGAACACGATCATTGCGCCACCAAGGATGATAGCTAGCGTTGAAACTTCACCGATAGAACCAGGGATACGGCCGATGAACGCGTCCATCCAGCTTACTGCATCGCCAGTTACAGTGTTCATCACTGACGCTTGACCACCGTTTGCCCACTGGCTTAGTGCAGTTGCACCAGAGAAGCCATCTGCCGCAGTCCATACTAGATCACCAGAGATCTGAGCTGGGTATGCGAAGAATAGGAACGCACGGCCTGCCAAAGCAGGGTTAAGGAAGTTACGACCAGTACCACCGAAGATTTCTTTAGCAACGACAACACCGAAGGTAATACCTAGTGCTGCCTGCCATAGTGGTAGTGTTGGCGGTACGATCAGTGCGAAAAGGATTGAGGTTACGAAGAAGCCTTCGTTAACTTCGTGCTTACGCACCATACAGAATAGAACTTCCCAGAAACCACCTACTGCAAATACAACAGCATAAATAGGTAGGAAGTAGGTCGCACCCAGTAGCATTTTACTACCCCAGCCAGCGTCTGCTGACATGGTGCCGCCTAGCATTTCTGTTAGCCAGTAGTGCCAGTCACCTGCAACAAGCGTTGCCAGTTGCTCACCCACATACATGTGGTTAAGCGCAGTGATAGCCTGGTGGCCTGTGTTGTACATACCCCAGAACATTGCTGGGAAAACCGCAAACCACACCATGATCATGATGCGTTTTAGGTCAACGCTGTCACGAACGTGTGCGCTTGTACGTGTTACTTGGCCTGGCGTATACATCAAAGTTGCAAACGCTTCGTAAAGCGCAAACCACTTTTCATGCTTACCACCTGGCTCAAAGTGGTGTTCAACCTGCTCGAGTAAATTCTTGAGGCTCATGAATTACCCTTCCTTCTCAATTGTGTCCAGGCACTGACGTAGCATAGGACCAAATTCATACTTACCTGGGCATACGAACGTACATAGTGCTAGATCTTCTTCATCCAGCTCTAGTGCACCTAGCTGCTGAGCACTGTCAACGTCACCTGCACACAGGTCACGAAGAAGCAGAGTCGGCTCGATATCAAGCGGCATTACTTTTTCGTAGTTGCCGATTGGCACCATCGCACGCTCAGAGCCGTTCGTCGTCGTGGTCATGTTGAATAACTGACCCGGGAAGAACTGGCTTAAGAAAGAGCGAGTAACAGAGAATTTGTTTTTACCTGGTACGATCCAGCCCAAGAATTCTTTTTCACGGCCTTCGCGAAGAGCAGAAATCTGCAGGTGGTAGCGACCAAGGTAGGCATGAGGGCCTGCGGCATTAACACCGTTCAGTACAGAACCAGAAAGAATACGCAGTTCGCCTGGCATCATTTCAGAGTCTGTGATCTGCTCGATAGACGCACCAATTTGAGTACGAACTAGACGAGGGTTGTTAACAACAGGACCAGCCAGAGATACCACACGATCAGTGAATAGCTCACCAGTCAGGAACAACTTACCGAATGCGATAACGTCCTGGTAATTGATGTGCCATGCTACGTTCTCGATGCTTGCACCGAACAACGTGTGGATGTGAGTACCGACCAGACCCGCAGGGTGCGGACCGTTGAATACATGCTCTTCCACATTGGCTTCACTGCAGCGAGGTAGGCTTGCACCAGACTTACAAACCAATACTTTACCGCTCGTTAGGCGAGACAATACTGTCAAACCTGCGATAAATGCATCGTTTTGCTCGTTGATAACAACTTCTGGGTTAGCTGCTAGAGGATTGGTGTCTAGAGCCGTTACAAAGATAGCCTGAGTCTCAGCATCGATCGCAGGGACCTTGCTGAACGGACGCGTACGAAGCGCTGTCCACATACCAGACTCAACAAGCTGATCTACTAGTACAGAGCGCTCAAGTTGAGCAATCTGACCAGCGTCATAGCTGTTGAATGTAACCTGCTCGTCGCCTTCTACATCAATCACTACGGATTGTAGAACACGCTTTGCACCACGATTGATTTCTGCAACCTTGCCACTGGCTGGAGCAGTGAACTTAACGCCTGGGTTCTTCTTGTCTTCAAAAAGAACCTGACCTTTTTTCACTACATCCCCTACGCGGGTATGCATTGTAGGACGCATACCAACATATTCTTCGCCAAGCAAGGCGACACGTGTGATGGCCTTGCCATCATTTATCGCCTGGGTAGGAGTCCCTGAAATTGGGATATCCAGACCCTTTTTTATTGTAATCATACGCACTTGCACTACATTAACGGGAAAAAAATTTTCTATTGCGCAATTTAGACACGACTTTCCTTCGTCCGAAGCCGGTTTGATCCAAAACCAGCAACGCAACATCCTATTCACTTACTCATCACACTTTAAGTGTCGAGTAATTTTGAGGCCAGAATTTTAGCACTATTTGGTTGGATTTTACCATGGCAAACAGCGCTAATCGGACTGAAAATCGGCTAACTCTTTAAACGCAATATCCTTGTTGGGTCATTATTTTGAACTGACACACAAAAGTGACAATCCTGTGCGCTTATCATTTCCATTACAGCCGCACCAATAATTCAATGAGAAACCAACAACTGTCACGATGTCACAACAATGGGGCGAAATGCCCCATTGTTATATGTTTCAAATATGTCGCAATGTTAATCATCGTTAACATCTACTAAGGCATAAATAACCCCTTGGCGGTACGACTCTTTCCACCACAAAAACGGACAATTATCCTAAATTTATTCAAGGTTAGGCTCACTTGCCTATTGGGCTTGGTCCACACTGCCGCCATTGGTTTTTCGTTATATTTTTTAATGGCAACCTTTCGCTTTGCGAACTGACAGACCCAATTATAGACAGCAGAAGTCAAGTTATAGGCTCGAGCTGTCATTGCTGGAACGAAATCAAGCCAATATCCCCAAATCACGCCTAGGTGCTTGGGTATAATAGGCGGTATCTTTGCAATAGTACGAAATTGATTGAAGAAATGATGCGCCAAGTCTCAAACTTCAGTGTGAAAAAAAGCGCAATCATTGCGGTTTCATATCTAGTTCAGCTGTCAGTCAGCCTAATTTACTGCCACCACGGCAAGCCGGTGATGCTGGCGCCCCTTCTTGCTGGCTCTGCCACTCACTTTCGGTATAGGTGTGAATCGCCAAGGCATGAATATGGTTGGCAAGCTCGTCAGCCAAGGCCGAGTTAACAGCACGATGACGGCCAATAAGACGCATCCCCGCAAACTGCTCACTGACTACAATCACTTTGAAATGGCTCTCTGAACCTTCCGGTACATTGTGCATGTAACTTTCATTGATCACTTCAAGATGAAGGGGTGAGAACGCGTGCTGTAGTTTATCTTTTATACGCTCTTGGATCATGGTGTACCTTTTACAGAGAAATATCAGTACTACTGACGGCAACTTATGTGCGGTAGTAATGTGAACTACTCAGCGACAGCATAGCTGATCACTGAGCTTCGAAGGTGGTTATGCGACCACCTTTTCTATTTCCTCAGATCCCAAAGACAACTTTGCTAACGCAAAGACTTTCGTTTTAACGCCTGATTTCTGCTGAGTGTTGGGTGATTTACTCACCCTGACGACAGTCCCATTCGCCATCAAATCTAATTCACCTTTTCTCTCCACTGCTATTGCTGAAGAGTAGTCGCGGTCGCTGACTAGACCGCAACGAGTACAGGTGAAATGTCTGTCTTTTAACGTCAACTTATGGTGCTGACCGCAACTTGAGCAGACGCCCGTTGTGCGCTCAAATCGCCCAATTTCATGATGAATACCACCTCTTAACTCCACCTTGTACCGAGTCAAATCAGAGATCTGCCCCATGATATTATCAACGACCATTTTTCCGTTAAATTTTTGCATACCAGCCACATTCAAATCTTCAAACACGACAATATCGCTTTCGTTGGCTATCCGATGAGCGGTCTTATGTGCAAAGTCCATTCGCTTTCGAGCGATGGAGCCGTGAAGATTGTTTAGACGGGATTTTGCTTTCTTCCAGCGTCCAGACCCTTTCTTTTTCCTAGAAAACTGTCGCTGTATTCTAATCAGTTTTTCTTTTTCTACCTTTAAATACTTGGGGTTGTCAACAACAAGACCATTAGAGCCAACAACCGTTTGTTTCGAGTTTATGTCATATCCAGCGATGCTCTGGAGTAGCCTTTTTGCTTCATCACCCTCAACCTCTTGTGTGAGGCTTACCTCCCACTTTCCGTGGCGCAACTGCACTGTTGCTGCCTTAATATTGCTCACTAACTTACGATGCAAAACGATAGGAACAGCACCAATTTTAGGTAGAGTGATCTTGCCATTCTCAATTCTTATGCAGTTGTTGTTGTTCACAGAGCGGTAGCTATCGTTGTGAAGCTTCTTAACGCGATAACTCACTTTAAATCGTGGGAATTTTTGGTGGGATTCTTTGGACGCCCCTTTTCTTAAAGCGGAGTCCAGATCCCGTGCGACTTGTTGCGCTGCCCCCGAATCAAGGGCTTTAACCCATGCAAATTCAGGCAGCTTCTTAATGTCTTTAATTTTTGAAGCCATTTCTTTGTAAAAAACAAATGTTTTGTCGACTTCATATTGGCGTTGATTTTCAGACAGTAGGTAGTTCCATAACCCACGAGCATATGAGCCAAACTCGATGAGTTTTGCCTCTTGCTGCACGGTCGGCTTAAGCCTGTAGTTGTATCTCAACGTCTTCTTCATATACTGTACGTTAGCACAGTATGCGCAAGCGTGCATACTTGCTCGCCCCAAAAAAGAGTCTAGTCGATTCATCCCAGCGACAGCGAAGCTGATCACTGGGTTTTCTCGGCTATTAATCTATAAAGACTGACATAAAATGTGTTTTAAGTAGTGGCTGGTTTTGCGAAAATACCAGTCAATGAGTAAACATACCGTAAAGTAACCGTTAATGAAACCAGAGCTAACCCTTCATGAGCGTACGCTGATTCTACAGCGATACCCAGTAAGGAACACCGAAACCCTGCAGGCATGGGACGCAGCAGACGAGTACCTGATCAACCATGTCAAAGAGGCTGATATCACCCTCGACCCAGCGCGTCCGATCCTGATCCTGAACGATAGCTTCGGGGCACTTAGCTGCTGGTTTGCCAACGACGGTAAGGTCACAACCGTCACTGATTCATTTATATCAGCACAAGGCTGTATGGCCAACCTTGCAGAGAATCAGCTTCCTGAAGTAAACATCATCGACGGCCTCGCGGAGTTACCAGAAAAACCACAACTGGTTTTGATGAAGTTGCCAAAAAACAACCGCTTTCTGGTATGGCAGTTACAAAAGCTTTGCCAATTACTGCCTGCTGACTGTACGGTGATTGCAGCAGCCAAAGCGAGAGATATCCATTCCTCGACCTTGAAGCTGTTCGAAAAACACCTCGGCGAAACCAAAACCTCGCTAGCCGTGAAAAAATCTCGGTTAATTTTCTGCCAAGCCAATCCTACACTTGCCCAGCCACTACCGGCTCCGCAGCAATGGGGTGTCCCAGAGCATGACATCACATTGAGCAACCATGCCAATGTATTTTCCAGTGATAGCTTAGATATCGGTGCCCGCCTGCTGCTCGAGCATATCCCAAGTGGCAATCAATATCAGGACATCGTCGATCTCGGTTGTGGCAATGGTGTGATTGGCATCAAGGCTGCTCGCCTCAACCCACAGGCAAATGTGGTATGTGTCGATGAGAGCTACATGGCTGCCGCATCTGCCCGCATGAACGCGGAGGCAAACCTTGATAATCCATCGCAACTGACAGCGAGAGTCAACAACTGCCTAGACAACTTTCCAGCCCAGAGCGCCGATTTAGTCTTGTGCAACCCTCCCTTCCACCAGCAGGCGGCTATCACTGACCATATTGCTTGGCAAATGTTTTGCGACGCCAAGCATGTGCTGCGCGGTAGCGGCAAGCTGATTGTTATTGGTAACCGCCACCTGGGATACGGTGGAAAACTCAAACGTTTATTTGGCAATGTCACCGTCATAGCCCAAAATAACAAATTTGTCGTTTATCAATCAGATAAGTAAATTACAATATCACTTTTTACGGGGAGCTTGCGCAGCCCCCGCCTATACCCAAGGATAGAATGACTATGAAGAAGCTTCTTGTTGCTGCCTCCGTGCTTGCCCTGACGGCCTGTTCTACCCCGTCTGAGCCTCAGCTGTCCATCAGCCCGGAACCGGTGATCGCCTCACAACCTCTGGTACAAGGCAAGAGCATTAATCTCGATAGCCGCGATCTTCGTACGGCGCAATTCATTGCGGTTGTCGATAATGGCCGTGAAAATGTTCAGCCGCTACACAGCAACGAAAACCTCCGTACCACAATGGAAGGTGCGCTATCACGTCAGTTGACCGCCCAAGGCTATACCATTGCTGAAGACAGCGAGGGGACCTTGCGCCTTGATATCCTTGAAGCGATGGTCAACGTCAAGCACAGCGTAGTAAGCCACGAACTGAGCAGCAAGCTCCAGCTGCAACTTGTCGTGGAAACGCCAAAAGGTAAATTTGTTAAACGCTATTCCGGCAAATCGGCCCGCAATGGTGCAATGAGCGCATCGGTTGAGGATATGGAACAGTCAATGAACAATTTAATCACAGCGGTACTTAAAGACATCTATGCTGATCCTGAGTTAAATGCTTATATGCAGGAGAACCTATAATGCGTCGCTTGCTATCTACCCTATTACTTTGCCTGGCAATTCCGGTCAGTGCTGCCACCCAAGTTTCGGTCACAACTAACCTGGGTGAGTTCGTCATTGAACTTGAACAAGAAAAAGCCCCGATTTCGAGCGAAAACTTCCTTCGTTATGTGGAGGATGGCAGCTATGAAGGAACGATTTTTCACCGTGTTATCCCGGGTTTTATGGCCCAAGGCGGTGGTTTTGACAAAGATCTCAAACGTCGTTCAGGCTATGAGCCTATTAAGAATGAGTCCACCAATGGCCTAAGCAATGCCAAAGCCACGGTCGCGATGGCCCGCACCCAAGATCCGGACTCAGCAACTCGCCAGTTTTATATCAACTACCAAAATAATACCTTCTTAGATGCACAAGGCAGCCGCCCGGGTTATGCGGTATTTGGCAAAGTTGTGAGCGGCTTCCCAGTTATTGAAAAAATGACCGAAATTCCCACGGCAACTATCCGCTCTATGGGTATGAAAGATGTTCCTGAGCAGCCTATAGTTATTGAAAGTATCAATATTATTAAAAATTAGACACAAGCTAATGTCACCTGATCATTAGTTTGTGATCAGGTGACTGCTATGCTCAAACTTGTCTCTTCCAATCATGCAACCCATGCTGAGTTAATCAGCCAGCATATTGCCGACCATGCTCCGGCGATTGCACTCAGTGCCTTGGGGACGATTAACGGCGACGTCAATTATGACGCCATGAAAACGACCATCACCGAACATCTTCATGAATGGTGGCTGCTCTCTGTCCCTTCTGGCTCCCCAGACGATCACTACGAGTCTACCTACTGGTACTTAGTCCACTTACTGGAATCGCTGGAAGAGCATGAATTGCTGGGCAATAACTTCTTGCAATACAAAGTAGCTTCGGCTGCACAGTTTCTGCTCGGGATCGGTGAACGGCAGGAAAAAATGCAGGGTATTCGTCCATAATCTACCGTCCTGCCGTCACTCCTTTCCCTCGTCTCACCCAGCCGTGTTTCAGAGATATACAAGTTTCATACTTTGCCACCACCTTTTACTGTATTTTTACTTAATTACTCGGTAGCTTGCGGGTATACCTGTATATACTACTGGCTGCTAATTCAGAAATACCTGAGGGATCCATGGAGCAATCGATTGAAAATGAAAAACTTGGCTGGCGAGTATATCTAGAGAAAAAAGTCCTGATCATGTTGGCACTGGGCTTCTCTTCCGGCCTGCCTTTGCTACTGGTATTTGGGACCTTATCTTTCTGGCTTCGGGAAGCCGAAGTGAGTCGCACCGATATCGGTTTTTTCAGCTGGGTGGCACTGGCCTACGGCTTTAAATGGATCTGGTCACCGCTTATCGACCGCTTCCCAATTCCGATCTTGTCATCACTGCTAGGAAGACGCCGAGGCTGGATGATCTTCTCGCAGCTACTGATCATTGGCTCCCTGATCGGAATGGCGGTCAGCAATCCACAGGGCGACTTGGTTCAATTGGCTATTTTTGCCGTCATCGTCGCTTTTTCTTCGGCGTCACAAGACATTGTAATTGATGCTTATCGCATTGAATTAGCTTCCGAGCGATTACAGGCGGCACTCGCTGCTGCCTACATGACCGGTTATCGTCTCGCAATGATCATGGCGGGAGCTGGGGCACTGGCATTTGCTGCTTGGTTTGGTTCGAATACCGGCTACGATCCAGAAGGCTGGAAGTATGCCTATTTTATTATGGCAAGCCTGATGTCGGTCGGTCTTATTACTGCACTATGTATTCATGAGCCGACCATTGATAGCTCAGCCATCGATAATGTCGAGAAAGAATTCCGCCAAAGCCTCATAGCCAAAGGGACCTCACCGCGCAAGGCAAGGCTCATCGCTTGGTTCTATGCCGCCGCTGTGATGCCATTTAAGGATTTCTTCGATCGCTATGGTAAACAAGCCCTGCTGATCCTGGCCCTTATCAGTTGCTACCGGATTTCCGATGTCGTCATGGGTGTGATGGCCAATGCCTTCTACGTCGATATGGGCTTTACCAAAACCGAGGTGGCCTCGGTGTCAAAAATCTATGGCGTTATCATGACACTATTAGGGGCCGGCCTTGGCGGGATCTTGGTCAGCAAATACTCCACCATGCGCATTCTTGCCTTGGGGGCAGTGCTCGCTGCTCTCACCAATTTGGCCTTCATGGTATTTAGCTATATCGGCAATAGCCTACCGATGCTGACCTTGGTCATTTCACTGGATAACCTCAGTGCCGGCATAGCGACTGCCGCTTTCATTACCTTCATGTCGAGCCTGACCAATGTGGCTTTCTCTGCCACACAATACGCGTTGTTCAGTTCCATCATGCTGTTGTTCCCGAAATTCATTGCCGGTTTCTCAGGCTTGTATGTCGACATGTACGGATACAACATCTTTTTCCTCACCACCGCCCTTATCGGTCTGCCAGTACTGGGGTTGATCTACATCGTCAACAAGCACAGTACCAGCTTCAGCACAAAGAACGACTAGCAACACAATTGCGCCTCCCCTAATATTCGGTAGCGCCTAAAGGAAGTATTCTGTTGAGCAGAAATACTTCCTTTTTTATTTTCTGCACTTTTCATCCCCATTTGAGATAGCAAAACCGCGCTTAGAGTACCCTCTTCACACTTAGTTCAGACAATTTACTTTAAAACGCACAAAAAACACGCTAAAGATCACTTTTTCTTCAGCTTGAAATCGATTACAGTCGATCGAGATCACATTTAGCAAAGGATTGCGCAATCGTTACATTCACAAAGGTGACATAAAACAATACACTCTCCGCCAACAGAACACGGACAGCCAAAAGTCCGGTCTTAAAACACAATTAGCGAGAGTTCACCCCATGCGTAAATCACTAGTAGCACTAAGCGTTCTAGCTGCCTCTGCTGTTCCAGCAGTTAATGCGGCTGATTACTCTGACGATATCCACAAAAACGACTACAGCTGGTCTCAGTTCAACCTGATGATGGCGGTTGACGAACTACCAGGCGAATCTACTCACGATTACCTAGAGATGGAATTCGGCGGTCGTTCTGGTATCTTCGACCTATACGGTTACGTTGACGTTTTCAACCTAACTAATGATTCAAGCAGCGACAAAGCAGACGCTGATGCAAAAATCTTCATGAAGCTTGCACCACGTATGTCTCTTGATGCACTAACAGGCAAAGACCTTTCTTTCGGCCCAGTTCAAGAGCTATACGTTGCAAGTGAGTTGACTTGGGATGGTAATACAGACGGCGGCAACAACTACAAAGTTGGTCTGGGTTCTGATGTGATGGTTCCATGGTTGGGCAAAATCGGCCTTAACCTATACGGTACTTATGACATGGACGTTAAAGATTGGAACGGCTTCCAGATTTCTACCAACTGGTTCAAGCCTTTCTATTTCCTAGACAACGGTACGTTCATCTCTTACCAAGGTTACATTGATTACCAATTCGGTATGGAAGATGAGTACGCATCAGCAAGCAACGGCGGTGCAATGTTCAACGGTATCTACTGGCACTCTGACCGCTACTCTGTGGGTTACGGCCTAAAAGCGTACAAAGACGTATACGGTATCAAAGACTCAAGTGGCTTTAAGTCAAGCGGCATTAGCCATTACTTCAGCCTTGGTTACAAATTCTAAGTTACTGCTCTCGTAACTGACAAAAAGCACCTTCGGGTGCTTTTTTTATGACTTTTGCATTACCCCGAACTTCCCCTCTCAAATCTAAGATAGAAATTACTTTCGAGACACCCTGTCTTTGTTATTCATTTTTGGCACATTTTTCCAGCAATAAGATTTCCGCACGCAAGAACCTTGCCGTAGTTGCAATACAGGCCGCTCCCAAAGCACTAATCCGCTAACCTTTACTTAACACTGGACTACGCCAGACAACATGGTCGTTCAGTGCCCATAAGCAATGGCAAATGGCTAGCGAGACACTATCATGCATAAAACCCTGACCGCTTTAAGTATCAGCGCAGCAGCAATGCTGCCAACTGTCAGCTTTGCTGTCGATTATTCAGATGATATCCATAAAAACGACTATAAATGGCTTCAATTCAATCTCATGTACGCCCTTGAAGAGCTCCCAAGATCACCTGACGCACATTCCGGTCATGATTATTTGGAGATGGAATTCGGCGGACGCTCCGGTATCTTTGACCTTTATGGTTACGTTGATGTTTTTGATTTAACCGATCACGATGCCAGCGATAAGAATGACGGGGTTAAAATCTTTATGAAATTTGCCCCTCGGCTTTCCCTTGATGCCATGACCAAAAGAGATCTTTCAATCGGGCCATTCCAAGAATTTTACATCGCCACCTTGTTCAATTGGGATGGTGGCTATACCAAAGAAAGTGATTTTCCCCCGGTCAACAACTCCTTCTGGGGCATAGGCTCAGACGTTCAGGTTCCTTGGTTTGGCAAAGTCGGCCTCAACCTTTATGGCCTCTATGATATTAACAACAAAGACTGGAACGGCCTGCAGTTATCAACTAACTGGTTCAAACCCTTTTATACGTTCCCCAATGATAGCTTTATTGCCTACCAAGGCTACATCGATTATCAGTTTGCAGCCGATGACACCTTCAAGGGTAATTCACAAGCCAACCATGGGGGGGTAATGTTCAACGGCTTCTACTGGCATTCTGACCGTTATGCCGTGGGCTATGGCTTCAAACTCTATAATGATGTTTACCTCATAGAAGATACCAGTAGCTTCGAGTCCACTGGTATTAGTCATTACTTCTCTGTCACCTATAAATTCTAAAGCCACACCTTTATCCGCTCAGGGAGGAGCGGACTAAATCTCTTCTTCCCCGCTTTAACGGTGTTATTATCCCGACATAGTCATCCAATACACGGAAGCAAATTGTGAACATCACCATTCTAGGAGCCGGTGCCGTCGGTAGGCTATGGGGCTGCAAACTCGCTAATCAACACAACGTCCATTTCTGGACGCGCGACAATCACCAAAAGTTAGCTATTCACCTAACAGGCACTGATGCGACTGCCAAGCTCACACCGAAATCCACCTCTCTGTTTGAGGCTAACCAACCCCCTTTATTGGCGAGCAGTGATCTGGTGTTAGCCACCGTCAAAGCCTTTCAGGTCGGTGCCGCCATTCAAGCGATCAAACCGCACCTGAATCCCGAGACTGCAGTAGTGATCATGCACAACGGCATGGGTAGCCAGCAAACCGTATTGGACCTACTGCCCAACAACCCGATCATTTATGCCACCACCGCCCAAGCCGCTTTCCGCCCTAGTCAGGATGAAGTGCACCACACAGGTATTGGCCCTACCCTGCTGGGAAGCATTACGCCACACGGCATCCAGCACCAGCAACTGGCACACTTACTTGATGATGCCCTGCCCCCTTGCCAATGGGAGGACGATATTAACCAACCGTTATGGAACAAATTGGCTATTAACTGTGCTATCAACCCGCTGACAGCACTTCATCTTTGCAAGAACGGCAAACTGGCAAGGTCAGAATTCGATACCGAACTAGACGCTATTTGCCAAGAAGTCGCTTTGGTTATGTCCGCAGAGGGATACCCAGTTACCGCCTCAGTGCTCAGACAACGGGTCGATACGGTAATAAATGCAACGGCTGACAATTTTTCTTCCATGAATCAGGATGTTTGCCATCAAAGGCAGACAGAAATCGACTATATTAGCGGGTATCTCATTGCCCGGGCGGCAACACATAACATTGAAGCCCCTCACAACCATCGCCTGTGGCAGGCTATAAAAGAATTGGAGAGAAAATACCATGACCAATGACAGCACCAGCCCGAACCCTATCAAGGTCGCTGTATGCATTGCACCAGGAACGGAAGAGATAGAAGCCATCACGACTATCGACATGTTGGTTCGCGCCAATTTTTCGGTAACGACGGCCAGCGCTGCGTCCGACGGGGCGTTGATCATGGAAGGCTCGCGAGGGATCAAACTGGTTGCCGATACAGCCTTGGTCAATATTGCCGATGAACCGTTTGACTGTGTGGTACTTCCCGGTGGGCTTGGCGGGGCGGAATGCTTTCGTGACAGCCCGCTGTTGGTTGAGTTTGTCAAACAGCACAAATACGATGGTAAGTTAGTTGCGGCTATATGTGCTGCTCCAGCCCTTGTGCTTGAACACCACCAGCTCTACCCTGAAGCCCTGATGACATCGCACCCTAGCTTCCATGACCGTATTCCGGCAGAGCGTCTTCGCACCAAACGCGTGGTCTATGATGTCAACAACCGCTTGCTAACCAGCCAAGGGCCGGGCACCGCAATGGAGTTTGCGTTTGAAATCATCAACCACCTTGCCGGCAAGGAAAAGTCGGCCGAGGTTGCAGAGCCAATGGTGGTATGGCCGAACATGCACTACACGGTGTTACCAAGAAAATAGGTAAAACATAAAACTACCGACATAAAAAAACGAGAGCCAAGGCTCTCGTTTTTATACATACAGTTTTTACTGATTTAAGGACGGTAGACCTTCACGTTGTCAAAGCCGTTCTCTTTCAGGTAAAGCGCCTGTAGGCGACTCATGACACCACGGTCACAGTACAGCAGATAGGTTTTATCCTGCGGCAAGTCACCAAACTGGGTCGCCAGTTTGTAGAACGGAAGGTGCTTCACATCGACATTGCCGAGCTCAAGCGGGTTCTCGTCTTCTTCATCCGGGCTACGGATATCCAGTACCACAGCGTCCGTTTCGATCTGGTCTACCAGCTCGATTTCCGGAGCCTGCTCTTGGCTTTCTTTCTCAATATCTCGGATATCAATCACACGCGCCTCAGAAACCACTCGCTCTAGAACAGTGTAATCGAACTTCGCTTCCTCGGTTTCCAGCTTATGCAATACCGCTTTCACCGTCGGGCTCTTGGAGATCACACCGCAGAATTCCGGCATAGTCTTGGCAAAATCTTCGGTACCGATTTTACGGGCAACATCGATGATGTCTTCTTTGTCCCAGTTGATCAGCGGACGCAGGATCAGCGTATCGGTCACGTTATCAATATGGCGCAGGTTAGTCAGAGTCTGGCTCGATACCTGACCCAAAGCTTCACCAGTCACTAATGCTTGAATACCAAAACGCTCAGCAACCATACCTGCAGCACGCATGAACATACGTTTAAGCACAACGCCCATCTGGCCGTCATCAATGTTTTCAAGGATTTCGCCAACAACAGGTTCGAAGTCGATCGCAATAAACTTCACTTTAGCGGATGAGCCATACTTCTTCCACAAGAAGTGAGAAACCTGCTTTACACCGATTTCATGAGCTGGGCCGCCCAAGTTGAAGAAGCAATAATGCACTTTACTGCCGCGCTTGATGTGAAGATAACTTGAAACACCAGAGTCAAAGCCACCAGAAATCAAGCTCAATACGTCTTCCTGAGTGCCCAACGGGAAACCACCCAAACCTTTATGGCGGGCAAGGATCTGGTTCAGCTTCTCATTTTGCACTTCGACACGGACAGTCATATCCGGGTTCTTCAGCTTCACCGACGCCGACTCAACAGCTTGGTTGAGTCCACCGCCCACATAGCGCTCAAGCTCGATCGAAGTAAAATCATGCTTACCGGTACGTTTGGCACGAACACAGAAGGTTTTGCCTTCTAGAGTGTTACCAACATGTGCGAGAGTCTGCTCGTAGATGTCGTGCAAATCGGTGAAGTCAGTCTGCTTAACTTCCAGCACATGGTGGATCCCCGGAGTCTGGGTCAAGACGGTCAGTATCGCTTCACGCTGGCTGTCGTCTTTTGGCACCACTTCAATATGGCTGCGGCGATTGATCACCGCAATAGACTCACATGAACGCTGAAGGATAATGCGAATGTTACATTCTAAGATTCTGGTAAAACGCTTACGTACAGATTCACTCTTTACGAAAATCTCAGGATGGGGTTTAACAATAAATTTCATAACACGCTTCGCTACACTGGGCCAAACAATACCAAAAAGGCTGAAAGGCGCGGATTATACAGCAAGCAGGCTGTTGCTGAAACAAGGATATTATATCTAAGTAACTTCAAGGTGCTTAAATATAGTGTAGGCATATTTTCATTTGTCGTTAGGCAGTTGCTTAACGACGGATAAAACAAAGACCGCCTCCTACTAAGGAGACGGCCTGTAAAATCACGTCAAACATGGCTTACTGAGCACTTCGGCTAGAGATTTCTTCACTGTAGTGAGGTTCGCCTTGCATGATGGAAATTTCTACCCGCCGGTTGGCTTTGCGCTCGTCCGGTGTAGCATTCTCATTCAGAGGCTGGGTACCAGCCAGCCCAACCACACGCAGACGCTGGGGATCAAACCCTTCAACCTGCTCCATTTCCTGAGCCACCGACACTGCCCGCTGGGCAGATAAATCCCAATTGGAGCGGTAGAGCTCGGAGTCCAGTTTCTGGTTGTCGGTATGGCCACTGATCCTGATTCCCCCGGGAACATCTTTCACCAAATCAGCAACCTGTCGGATCAATGGACGGAATTTGGGTTGTAGGAATGCCGAACCTTCAGGGAAGGCCCCTTTTTCCTTAACCCGAATCACCACTTGCTGGCCGAGGTTTTCCACCTCGATTGCCCCTTCGTCTATTTCACGGTTCAGGGCTTGCTTTAGCACTTCCAATACCTGCTCTTGGGCTTCGGTCATTTCCGATTCGTTATTCTGATTTTGCTGGGTCGCTACCTCAGCGCTCTGACCGCCAGTCATCTTTCCAGCATCTCGCTTGGTGCCGCCGGCACGGTCTGAATCACCGTCATGAAAATCCAACGTCCGTTGGGTCATATCAATGGTCTGCTGCATGATCACCTCAATCGGTGTCGGCTCTGGCCTGCCAGGGCGGAACTCCTGGGCGATCACACTGGTCCCTTTAGGGATGTCTTTCACTTCCAGCATGTTTTGTACACCAAAGGCGAATTTCATCGAACCGGCGATCTGCTTGAATTTCAGTACATCCATTTCGGAAAATGACAACAACAGAACAAAGAAACACATCAGCAGCGACATCAAGTCAGCAAAGGTGCCCATCCACTGTGGCTGACCCGGAGGGGGACATTTATGTTCTTCTTCCATCAGCCCTCCTTAATCATCAACGTTAATGGTACGTTTTTTCTCGTTGAGATAGTTCTTCAGGTAGCTGTCGATAACCCGGGGATTCTGACCATCCTGAATAGCCAACACCCCATCAAGGATCAGACGGCGGTTAAGTTTTTCTTCATCTTTGCGCAGACCCAATTTTGCCGCTATTGGCAACATCACCATGTTGGCCATAATGGCACCATATAAGGTTGTCAAAAGGGCAACGGCCATCGCCGGGCCGATTGATTTAGGGTCGTCCATGTTTGACAGCATGGCCACCAGACCGATCAGGGTACCGATCATCCCCATCGCAGGAGCGACATCGCCAAGCGCTTTGAAGATACCAATCCCAAGCTCATGACGTTCATTGGTCAAGGCGATGTCTTTTTGCAGTGTCGCCCTAACCACATCGGCATCATGACCATCCACCAGCAAATCGACGCCTTTGCGCAGGAAACTATTATCCACTTCCATTTCTTCAAGCGCGAGGAAACCGCCTTTACGTGCGGCATCAGCCATCTCGACAATTTTTGCAATTAAGTCTTCCGGATTGTCGTTCTTGAACATAAATGCCTTAACGGCAATTTTGGTGGCCCCCAAAAACTGGCCAACGCTGTATTGCATCAAGGCTACAAACAACGAACCACACAAAACAATCAGAATCGATTGGGTGTCAACGAACATGCCAAAGCTGCCGCCGAGCACCATGGCCATAATGACAAAAGCAAATGCCCCAATTAATCCTATAAGGGTCGCCAAATCCACTTGGTAGTCTCCAGTTCGTTGCACTTGTGAATCAGTATTGAACGGTACATTGTATCTAGCCCCTTGTGACCTTTCAAAGACACAATGCCAAAAGGGCTGCATTCGTTCATTATTCGTGCTTCAGGTGACCTCAATATGAAGCTAACACCAGCATTTTTCGTTATTGAAAGTTATTATCGGCACTTTGCTGCTTAGGTTTAGCTTTGTAAGTAGAAAAAAAGAAAAATCCTGTTTGCCACACAGATTACTGTGAGATAATTTGACCCAGATTACGCTCTACGCTATTTTTCGAGCACTTAGAAGAGAAATGACACCACTATGGCAGCCAAAAAACCTGAAAATATGGCCTTTGAAGCCGCACTGGATGAACTAGACGCAATCGTCAATGAGTTGGAATCCGGAGACATTGCGCTCGAAGATGCACTGAAAAAATTCGAACGCGGCATTGCCCTTGCTCGCACTAGTCAGCAGAAATTGACCCAAGCCGAACAGCGCGTTGAAATCCTGCTTCAGGCAGATGACGAAGCTCCCCTGACCAAGTTTGATACAAATAATGAATAACACGCCATCACTGTCGCAATCACTTCAGTTTTATCAAGCACGCAATAACCAACAGCTTGGACAGTGGATTGATGCCCAGCCTTTTGCTGAGCTACCACTTATCCAGGCCATGAAACATGGTACTCTTCTGGGTGGTAAACGTGCCCGTCCATTTCTGACTTACGTCACCGGAGAGATGCTAGGTGCCGATATTGTTGATCTAGATACGCCAGCTTCGGCGGTAGAGTGCATCCACGCTTATTCGTTGATCCACGATGATCTTCCGGCAATGGATGATGATGATCTGCGTCGCGGCCAGCCAACCTGCCACATAGCCTTTGATGAAGCTACCGCCATTTTGGCTGGTGATGCACTGCAAACTTTGGCATTTGATATTCTCGCTTCAGGCTCTCTAGGTACTGACGGTGAAGCCAATCGGGTCGCGATGATCCGCGAGCTGGCCAAAGCGTCTGGCGCCAGCGGCATGTGCATGGGCCAAGCCCTTGACCTAGATGCAGAAGGTAAACATGTCGGCCTTGAACAGCTTAAAAACATCCATCGTCACAAAACCGGTGCCCTGATCCGCTGCGCGGTCCGCCTTGGCGCATTAGCAGCTGGTGAAAAAGGCGTTGCCATTTTGCCTCAACTTAATGCCTATGCCGATGCAATTGGTTTGGCGTTTCAAGTCCAAGACGATATCCTTGACGTAATAAGTGATACCGAAACCTTGGGCAAGCCGCAAGGTTCGGATATCGAGCTGGAAAAAAGTACCTATCCTGCTCTTCTCGGGTTGGATGGCGCCAAGGCAAAAGCTCAGCAACTGTACCAACAGGCACTACACGCATTGAGTGCAATCCCTTACAATACTGAACAACTAGAAGTTTTTGCCCGATACGTCATCGAGCGCAATAACTAAAAACAGCAAAGCGCCGTGAATGTTATGACACTGGATATTTCGAAATACCCTCATTTGGCGTTGGCCAACACCCCAGATGAGTTACGCCTGCTGCCTGCAGAAAGCCTGCCAGCAGTGTGCGACGAGCTACGCACCTACCTACTGAATTCAGTCAGCCAGAGCAGTGGCCACTTTGCCTCTGGCCTGGGTGCTGTCGAGTTAACTGTCGCACTGCATTTTGTATACAACACACCGTTCGATCACCTGATTTGGGATGTCGGCCATCAGGCCTATCCGCACAAAATCCTGACTGGCCGTCGTGACCAGATGCCGACCATCCGCCAAAAGAACGGGGTGCACCCATTCCCGTGGCGTGAAGAAAGCGAATACGATGTGCTGTCTGTCGGCCACTCTTCCACCTCAATCAGTGCCGGGCTGGGGATGGCTATCGCGTCTGAAAAGGAAGGGATGGGTCGTAAGGTTGTCAGTGTCATTGGTGATGGTGCCATTACTGCTGGTATGGCTTTCGAAGCCATGAATCACGCAGGTGGCGTCCACTCAGACATGCTGGTGATCCTCAACGACAACGAAATGTCGATCTCAGAAAATGTCGGGGCGCTAAACAATCACCTAGCACGTTTGCTGTCCGGTAACCTCTATACCACTATCCGTGAAGGCGGTAAAAAAGTTCTGGCTGGTGCGCCCCCCATCAAAGAGTTGGTCAAGCGTGCCGAAGAGCATCTCAAAGGCATGGTTGTTCCGGGAACCATGTTCGAAGAGCTTGGCTTCAACTACATCGGTCCAATCGACGGCCATGATGTCGAGGAGCTGGTCAAGACCCTCAAGAACATGCGTAACCTCAAAGGCCCGCAGTTCCTGCACATTATGACCAAGAAAGGCAAAGGCTACGCCCCTGCCGAAGCGGATCCAATCAACTACCACGCAGTACCTAAGTTTGATCTAAACCAGAATCCAATCCCGAAAGCGAAAAGCCAGCCAACCTTCTCCAATGTCTTTGGCGACTGGTTGTGTGACATGGCCGAGCAGGATGAAAAGCTGATGGCTATCACGCCAGCTATGCGTGAAGGGTCGGGTATGGTGCGCTTCTCCAAAGAATACCCATCACAGTATTTTGATGTGGCAATTGCCGAGCAGCATGCTGTAACACTGGCAACCGGTATGGCCATTGGCGGCTACCACCCGGTTGTGGCAATTTACTCGACGTTCCTGCAGCGCGGCTATGATCAGTTGATCCACGATATCGCAATTATGGATCTGCCGGTGATGTTTGCCATCGACCGGAGCGGCCTGGTTGGCGCCGACGGGCAAACCCACCAAGGAGCCTTCGATATCAGCTTTATGCGCTGTATTCCAAATATGGTGATTATGGCGCCAAGCGATGAAAATGAGTGCCGCCAGATGCTCTACACCGGCCACATGCACCAAGGCCCGAGTGCGGTTCGCTACCCTCGCGGCAGTGGGACGGGGATTGTGCCTGAGCGTGAAATGACGGCCCTGCCAATCGGTAAAGGAATGATTCACCGCGAAGGTGAAAAAGTCGCTATCCTCAGCTTCGGTACCATGTTGAGCTATGCACTGGAAGCCGCAGAGAGCCTCAATGCGACTGTTGCCGATATGCGGTTTGTGAAACCCCTTGATGAAGCCTTGATCCTTGAACTGGCCGCCAGCCATGATGTGTTGGTGACGGTTGAAGAAAATGCGATTGCCGGCGGTGCTGGCAGTGGGGTCAACGAGTTCTTGATGAAACAGAAAGTACTCAAGCCGGTATTGAACCTTGGCCTACCTGACCGCTTTATTGAGCAAGGCACTCAAGCCGAGCTTCATGCAATGCTGGAAATCGACGGTCCAGGTATTGAAAAGCAGATCCGCGCTTATATCGACTAATCCTCAGCCGCACTGATTTACGTATAGACTCTGTGCCCCAAACAATGTTCTATTGTTTGGGGCACTTTCTTATACCAGTCTGGATAAGTAGTTGATCAAATTATGTCGGTTGATATTAGGTTCAGTATTTATTTTTTCTCTATCGCCCTTTTCAATATCATTCCCTGGTAGCCACTGAGCGACACTTGGCTAACCGCGGGCCCTAGACTGCCATCAGCGTTCACCTGCTGATAATAGCCGTCAAGGATAACTTCTCGCGGCTCGGTTGAAAAAAACGCCGCATTGTTACGCTCCCTTGCTCCTCGGTAAAGAACGAGTCCTTTGCTATAACGGCGGGCAATGACACCCTGTTCGGGAAGTTCACCAAACCAACCACTGCGCTGAAGCCAATACCACCCAGATGGCTGTAGCGGAATACCACCAATATTGGTTGCAGCAGAGTCAGCCTCCTTGCCTTTATCATCAAATACCACCAATTCAGCCCCTTCCGGCGCCGCTTCGGGAATGCCGATATCCACTTTAAGCATTGCCGTAGGTTGATAGGCGATATTCTTGCCGATACCGGCCTGATACCAATTATCAGGCGTAGTATTGCCACTACCATAGCGGTAACTCTGGTTCCAACTATGGTAAAAAGTCTGCCCGGGGACATTGAAGAGATAATACAATGTCAGCCCGGTTTCGATATCCTGCTGCCATGCCGCAGGCTCCGACGGTGAATACTGGCTTCGCCCTCCTTTCGTGGAGGCCATGATCAGGCTCTTGTCCTGCTGGCCCGCGAGCGCAAAACTATCCCAGTAACGCTGTAGGCGATCGAGCCCGATAGCTGGGGTCAGGTAATGCTCACGCAACCAGACATCGATCACATCTCTGAGTTCTGGCGGCCAGGGTGCGTAGTGCCAAAGATTCAGCTCGGAAATATTAGCAGCCAGCCACTGTGTCCCGGTTAACGTTTTAACTTGCTTGAGGAAGTCGGCAAGCTGCTTGGCATACTCGTATTCTACCTGCTTGCTCCCCGCCATCATTGCAAGCTCTCGAACCTCGCCACCCGATATGACCTTGAACTGATTTTCCCCCAGTAGCTTCGCCATATCATCGTTGTATGCACCAGAAAGCCCTTGCTGCAGCCAGTCTTCTTGATACCACTGGGCATGCAGCTTATTGAACGCACGATTGAGGAAGTTAACCCGATACCAGCATGTTCCCGGCCACATATAGCCTGCAGGGATCAGCCTCGCCTGATGGCGAAAGCGTGCCGATGCCTTTCGATTGGTTCTGGATGAGAACTCTCGCTGATTAATATAGCCATCACCATCAAGGTCGTTGGCAGGATCCCAGCCCGGAATGAACATGCGCTTCTGGCTTACCTCAAGCCATGGCGTTATAGCCAACGATTCAACCTCCGTGGGTTTTCGCCAAGCAAGCTCTAACATCCATACCCGCAGCCCGGCAGCGAGCCCCGGCTCGCCTGTGTTTAAATGGCGCCCTTGATACCATGCCTGGGCACTGTGCCATGCTCGCTCCAATTGGAGTTGCCCTTCATACCTGATCGCCAAATCATCTCTAGATTGTATGAGCCACTCCACATCAAGTGGAAGCCACTTTTCGACACTCCCTTCATCGTTCGTCACGTGCCGAGCAATATCAGGGGCCCCTCCGGCTTTGACCGACAATCGCTCAAACGGATAGGAAGCAAACATGACCAATTTATCATCCGGCTCTACCTTGATGGGTAAACGCGCTGTCGAGAACTGGCCGTTTCGGATCAGCAGTAAATGATAAGGTCGTCCTTCGAGCAAGTAATCCAACCCGTTATTGGGCTTATCCATTGCTAGTTGGGTATCTTCGGCAAAGTGCAGATAACCCTCTCCCACATCCATGCCTGAGTTCAAGGCTTGCTGACTCAGCCAGGCCTCTTGCTTGCTCGGCCGACAATCAAATTTATGGGCATACATGTATCCCATCGCATTCATCCGGCGGTTGATTTCAGGGTCCTGCATACTGCCAAACACCACATCAGCATGCTGACTTTCCCACGCTTTCACCTGGTCAGCAGTATGAGGCTTGCCGTCAATTACCGTCTCTTGCCAGCTGCCGGGCAACACCCACGCCGTCCCGGTAGAAGGATATACCTGGGCCAAACAGACCGGTGACAACAACATAAGCCCAACAAGCCAATAAACCCGATTCAGTACACTCAACCGCTGATCTCCCTATCTCTAGCCTCTAGCCTCTAGCCTCTAGCCTCTAGCCTCTAGCCTCTAGCCTCTAGCCTCTAGCCTCTAGCCTCTAGCCTCTTAAAGCTTAGTCCACTGAATTAGAAATAAAAAAGCCGCGCAATCGCGCGGCTTTCATCACAAGGTGTGGTAGGTAAGGTTACCAGCCCAACCAATGGCCCAAGCCCCAAAGGGCAATCATCGCCATAAAACCCGCTAGGATATCGTCAACCATGATCCCCAAGCCACCGTGAACGTGTTTGTCCAACCAGCTGATTGGCCACGGCTTGACCATATCGAAGAAACGGAACAAAACAAAGCCCGCCAGCACCCACTGCCAGCTCACCACTGGGGCAATAGCCATAGTGATCCAGAAACCAACAAATTCATCCCAGACAATACTACCGTGGTCATGGGCACCCATATCATCAGAGGTTTTCTGGCAAATGGTGATACCGATAAGAGCAGCGACCACAATGATCACGAGGTAAGCAGTAAAGGGCAATTGTGCCATCAGCAAGTATAGCGGGATCGCTGCCACTGTCCCCATGGTTCCCGGAATGACTGGAGAAAGCCCACTACCAAAGCCAGTAGCCAAGAAATGCCAAGGGTTTTTCAGGTTAATTTTATCTTTCGGGTTTGCCACAATTTACTCCGCAAAATGATCATATCCGTGCAATTTCCAGTTCAGCGGCTGGCGCTCGCGAACTAAGGTAATACCGTGTCCCGGCCGTAACTGGCCAATACAGGTTGCCCTTACGCCACTGCGAGCCAAGGCCGTGTCAACCGCGCCCCTGTTCTGCTCCGGTACGGTGAAGCACAGCTCATACTCTTCACCACTCGCCAAGGCCAACTGCAATGCTGCATCGCGCTCCGGTTCGAAGGCGATAAGCTCTGGCGAAAGCGGTAGTTTATCAACGTCAATTTCGGCTGCCACCCCAGATCGTTTCAGAATATGCCCAAGATCACTAATCAGGCCATCCGAAATATCTAACGCCGCAGATGCTAGACCTCGTAGCGCTTGGCCAGCAAGAATGCGTGGCTCTGCCTTATGATGCCGCTCAAGTAAGGTTGCTGCCAATTCAGGATCGTTGACTGTTTTCTGGCCAAGAAGCAACGCCAGACCCGCAGCGCTATCGCCGAGGTTACCTGTCACGTAAATCCAATCGCCAGACCGAGCACCACTGCGGGTCAGCGCTTTCCCTGTCGGGATAAAGCCATGCACTGTCAAGGTAATACTAAGCGGGCCCTTGGTCGTGTCCCCGCCTACCAACTGGACATTGTAGTATTCCGCCAAGGCAAAAAAGCCGTTGCAGAACCCTTCTAGCCAAGCTTCATCTGGCTGTGGCATGGTCAGTGCCAGCGATACCCAGGCAGGGGTCGCGCCCATGGCCGCCAGATCACTGAGGTTAGAGGCCAGAGCCTTGTGGGCAATCCATGATGGTTCAGCATCGGCTAAAAAATGGGTTCCTGCCACCAGGGAATCGGTGCTCACAGCCAGTTGGCTACCATTAGGAACTTCCAGCAAAGCACAGTCGTCACCAATGGCCAAAGGAACATCTTTGCGTTTCACTGCCTGGTTTTCAAAATACCGGGCTATCAAATCAAATTCGTTTGCCATGTTCTTCTTTTTATAGATAGAAAAAAGGCCAGCATTGCTGGCCTTTTATAATAGCGTTGTAATTACTTCTTGCGAAGTGATGGCGCAGCCTTATCCAGCACACCATTCACAAATTTGTGGCTATCTTCTGCACCGAAGGCTTTTGCCAACTCGATAGCTTCGTTGATAACTACCTTATATGGTACGTCATCACGCTTGGTCATCTCGTACATAGCAAGACGAAGTAGCGCTAGTTCCATCTGATCCAAGTCCTGTAGAGGACGCGACAGGTACGGACGCATTTTGCTGTCCAGTTCCTGATGGTTCAGCACTACACCTGTTAGCAGATCACGGAAATAAGCAACATCTGTATGTGGTGCTGCAAGTGCCGGAGCTTCCGCCTGGTGCTCTTCTTCTTCGAATTTATCGTCAGTAAGAAAATGTTGCTCGATATCAGCAACATTACCTTTGGTAATTTGCCATGAATAAATTGCTTGTACAGCAAAATGACGTGCATTACGACGTGCGGCTGGTTTCACACTAACCCCCATTAGGATTCAATTTGGGACAGGACATTAACCATTTCAAGCGCGCTTAGTGCAGCCTCTGCCCCTTTATTACCAGCCTTGGTACCGGCACGCTCAATGGCTTGTTCGATAGAATCTACAGTCAGAACACCGAATGCAACTGGAGTATTGTACTCTAGAGCAATCTGAGCCAGACCTTTGTTACACTCACCGGCAACATAATCAAAATGTGGCGTACCGCCACGGATCACAGAGCCAAGCGCAACAATAGCATCATAACGATCGCTTTTAGCAACTTGCTGAGCAACAAGCGGTAGCTCATATGCACCTGGGCAACGAACAACGGTGATGTTGTCTTCACTTACTTGACCCTGACGTTTCAGAGCGTCTAGCGCACCTGAAAGTAGGCTTTCGTTGATAAAGCTGTTGAAGCGTGCGATTACGATAGCAACTTTTGCATTTGGTGCCGCGATGGCGCCTTCAATTACCTTCATGGGCCTTCCTGTGACTATGTCTTTTCCGGTATGAGAAACCGCGGGAGTCTATCACACTTTATGCGTTATACCAATTGGCATCTTCAAGCTCTTTCCCGCCCCATACCGGCAATGTTTGGGGTAAATTTTGAGTTATGCGTTATTCGCAAATATATTCAACCGCTTCGAGGCCAAAGCCTGATAGTGAATGGTAGCGCTGGGTGCTGGACGACAACAGCCGCATTTTGGAAACGCCTAAATCAGACAAGATTTGCGAACCCACCCCCACCTGGCGAGACTGATCCTTCGGGTTCAGCTTCACTCCAGGTTTACCTTCTTCCTTAGCTGCCATGCTCTGGACTTTGGTGATGATCGATTCTTGGCTTTCGGCCTTGCTTAACACCACTAATACCCCGCCTTCTTCAGCAATACGCTTCATTGCCGATGGCAGTGTCCACTGGGTAGCACCCGAGTGAAGAATATCTTTAAATGTATCTTGCAGGTGAACACGTACCAAGGTTGGTTCACCTTCGACCACATCGCCTTTTTGCAACGCGTAGTGGACTTCGTTGTCGATGGTGTCACGATAGGTGATCATCTCAAAGTCACCGAATTCTGTTGGCAGAGTACACTGCGCGACACGTTCGATAGTCGTTTCGTTATTGTTACGGTACTCAATAAGATCTGCGATCGTGCCCAGTTTCAGGCCATGCTGCTCAGCAAAGAGCTCGAGATCCGGACGACGTGCCATAGTACCGTCTTCATTGAGGATTTCGACAATCACACTGGCTGGTTCTAAACCAGCAAGGCGTGCAATATCACAACCTGCTTCTGTGTGGCCAGCACGGGCCAAGACTCCACCGTCTTGCGCCATCAGCGGGAAAATGTGGCCTGGCATCACAATATCAGCCGGCGACGCATTGGCAGCAACAGCCGCCTGTACGGTAACAGCACGATCGGAAGCCGAAATGCCGGTAGTCACCCCTTCTGCCGCTTCAATCGATACGGTGAAGTTAGTGCTAAATTGTTCGGTGTTATCTTGCACCATCAATGGCAACTTCAGTTGCTGACAGCGAGATTTAGTCAAGGTCAGGCAAATCAACCCACGGCCATGGCGGGCCATAAAGTTAATTGCTTCAGGCGTGATTTTTTCCGCCGCAATGATCAGATCGCCTTCATTTTCACGATCTTCGTCATCCATTAGGATAACCATCTTTCCTAGGCGGATATCTTCGATGATGTCCTTTGCGCTGCTTAGAGCCATATCGCTACCTTATTCTTGTTTATATTCTGTCTGTTTATCCAAGGAACCCGCTGCGGGCCAGCAAATCCATAGACACTTCAGTTTTTGGCTCCGCCGCCTTGTCACCCAGCATCAAGCGCTCGAGATAACGGGCGATCACATCCACTTCCAGATTGATCTTACGACCCGGCGTAAATGCTTCCATCGTGGTTTCCGATGCCGTATGTGGCACGATGGTTAGCTTGAACTCATCACCACGGATAGCGTTAACCGTTAGGCTGATCCCATCAACCGACACTGAACCCTTCTCCGAAATATATTTCGCCAAATGGGCCGGTGCCTTCAACCAAAACTCAATCGCACGACCGGTTTGATTGCGTTCAATGACTTCTGCCACATCATCAACATGACCAGACACCATATGGCCACCGAAACGTGTGGTCGGCAACATGGCTTTTTCTAGGTTTGCCTTCTGTCCCGCACGGTATTCCACAAATGCGGTACGCTTGAGTGTTTCCAATGACAAATCGGCTACGTAGCCTGATCCAGTCAGTGCAACAACGGTCAAACACACGCCGTTGGTTGCAATGCTATCCCCCAATTTTACATCGGATAGGTCTAGCTTGCCGGAGTCCACCGTCACAGAAATGTCTTTGCCTTTAGGGGTCAGGGCAGTAATTGTACCCACGGCTTCAATAATGCCTGTAAACATGTCAAACCTTTTGCTTTGTCTGATTGAGTATATCTGTTTGGATATGGGCTTGGACACGGGATGTGATACGAATATCCCCTCCTACCATACGCACATCCGTCACGCTCAGTTCGGGAACCTGATCCATCGACACCAAGCCATTGAGATCAATTAACCCGCGGCTATCGCTGCCCATCAATTTAGGCGCTTGGTATAGGATCAGCTCATCGACCAATCCAGCTTGCAACAAACCGCCCGCAAGGCCAGCTCCAGCTTCAACCCAGATATGGTGAATATTGTTCTTTACCAACTCAGCCATCAAGGCAGGAAGGTCAACGCCCTCCCCTTCTTTAATGACCAGTTGTTCAACATCTTGCGGCCATTGTTGCATGTCAGCCTGTTTTCTCGCCAGTACCGTTTTGCCCGGCAGGCTAACCAAATGATGCTGCGGTGTCACTCTATTCCGGCTGTCAATCACAACCCGAACCGGTTGGCGCAATTCTGCCTGCGGGTAGGCTTGCTGGACCTTATCACCCAGCTCTATCCAACGTACATTCAGCGATGGGTCATCAGCAAGTACTGTTGCACTGGTTGACAATATAGCGCCAGCTCTGGCGCGATAGCGTTGAACATCAGCCCTTGCTGCAGGGCCGGTGATCCATTTGCTTTCGCCATTCGCCAACGCGGTACGGCCATCAAGGCTTGCGGCCAGTTTCAGCTGGACAAACGGGAGGCCGGTTTTCATCACTTTGATGAAGCCGGGGTTTAGTGCTTCGGCATCTTGCTCGAGCAGGCCTGTTTGCACTTCGATGCCCGCTTGCTGCAGCATCGTAATACCACGACCAGCCACTTTCGGGTTGGGGTCAACCATGGCGCAAACTACGCGCTTCACTCCAGCTTTTACCAACGCTTTAGCGCATGGCGGGGTGCGGCCATAGTGAGAGCAAGGCTCCAAAGTGACATAGGCAGTCGCCCCCGCAGCTTTGCTACCAGCGGCGCGAAGGGCGTAGACTTCAGCGTGAGGTTCGCCTGCACGGTAATGATAGCCTTCACCGACAACTTCATCGCCATGAGCGATGACACAGCCAACATTGGGGTTTGGGGTAGTCGTGTACTGACCGTTCTTCGCCAACGTAATAGCACGTAGCATCATGGCGTGGTCGATAGATGAGAACATGAGACTTCAGTATTGGTTAGAAAAGCCGGCACATCACGTCCGGCCTCAATTATTTTTCTAGTTTAGCGATTTCTTCACCAAACTCACGAATGTCTTCAAAACTACGGTAAACAGAAGCAAACCTGATATAGGCGACTTTATCTAGCTCTTTCAGTGCTTCCATCACCAAATTACCAATCATTTCCGATGGTACTTCTCGCTCACCGGTCGCACGCAGGCGCGACTTGATAGTATTGATAGCACTCTCGATATCATCGGCGCTGACTGGGCGTTTTTCCAACGCACGCTGGATCCCACCGCGCAATTTATCTTCATTGAACGGATCACGGTTACCATTTGTCTTGATCACCCGTGGCATCACCAACTCAGCGGTTTCAAACGTTGTATAACGTTCACTACATGCTAGGCACTGACGGCGACGACGAACCTGATGACCATCGGCCACCAATCGAGAATCTATTACTTTGGTGTCATTAGCACCACAAAAAGGACAATGCATCTTGCCTCCTCAACTTCGTCGCACCAGTGTAACCCATTTCAATAACAGGGGGAGACTATTACCATAAAATTTCTCCTTTATATTCCGCCAAAAAATACATAAAAAAGGGCCTGCAGTCTGCAGGCCCTTTTTATATTGGGTTATCGTCGCCAAATGGCATTGGAGATTACGCGTAAACAGGTAGGCGTTTACAGATTTCCAGCACCTTGACTTTAGTCGCTTCAATCACTTCTGGGTTGTCGATGTTATCCATCACATCACACATCCAGTTAGCCAGTTTCTTGGCATCTTCAACCGTAAAGCCACGGCGAGTGATCGCTGGCGTACCAACACGGATACCAGAAGTAACAAACGGGCTACGCGGGTCGTTCGGTACACTGTTTTTGTTCACCGTAATATTCGCTGCGCCCAGTGCCGCATCCGCTTCTTTACCTGTAATACCTTTGTCAATCAGGTCGACCAAGAATAGGTGGTTCTCAGTGCTACCAGACACGATCTTATAACCGCGATCAAGGAATTCACCCACCATCGCCTTGGCATTTTCAACCACGCGTGCTTGGTAATCTTTGAACTCAGGCTCCATCGCTTCTTTGAAGGCCACCGCTTTTGCTGCAATCACGTGCATCAGTGGGCCACCCTGGCCGCCAGGGAATACCGCAGAGTTCAGTTTTTTGTATAGGTCTTCGCCCGCCGTTGATAGGATCAGGCCACCACGAGGACCTGCCAGTGTCTTGTGCGTCGTTGTTGACACAACGTGTGCATGTGGCACCGGGTTAGGATAAACGCCTGCGGCAATCAAACCGGCAACGTGCGCCATATCAACAAAGAAGTACGCACCGACTTTATCTGCGATTTCACGCATGCGCTTCCAGTCAACAATCTGAGAGTAGGCAGAGAAACCACCGATGATCATTTTTGGCTTGTGCTCAAGCGCCAGCGCTTCCACTTCGGCATAATCAATCTGGCCAGCTTCATCAATACCGTAAGGAATGATGTTGTACAGTTTACCCGAGAAGTTGACTGGAGAGCCGTGAGTCAGGTGGCCACCGTGTGCCAGGCTCATACCCAATACAGTATCGCCGGCATTCAATAGCGCCATGTAAACAGCGTTGTTCGCCTGAGAGCCTGAGTGAGGCTGAACGTTGGCGTACTCAGCACCAAATAGTTCGCAAGCACGGTCAATAGCTAGTTGCTCAGCCTTGTCGACGTACTCACAACCACCGTAGTAACGCTTGCCCGGGTAGCCTTCCGCATACTTATTGGTTAGCTGGGAGCCCTGGGCTTCCATCACGCGTGGGCTGGTATAGTTCTCAGAAGCAATCAACTCGATGTGCTCTTCCTGACGCGCCGTTTCTTCCTGAATCGCTGCAAATAGTTCAGCATCGTAATCGGCAATATTCATGTCGCGCTTTAGCATCTGTCTCTCCTGACTCAGATTGTTTTTAGTCCTTTTTGTCTCTGTAAACCCGTTAATAGCCGCGCTGACAAAAAGGCAGTAAACACACAAAATTGGCGAAGAACGGAAAAGCCTCAAAGCTAGGCGCCACGGGGACGCAAACGTTTTCGTCTCGCCTGTAGATAACGCAGTATTTTACATAATTTGATCTAAATCAGATACCCCTAATGTGACTTTTTATTGGTATTTATTTCATTTTTGATATGAATTGTTTTCAAGTTGTTCACCTCCCCCGCATGGACAACCAGAGTTAAAATACCCACATTACAAGTAATACATGAAATTAAATTTTTACGACTGCGTAATATATTTTGTACACCTTCGAGTAAACAGATTTGCCTCCTTCTATCACGCTCGTCAGCAATGGTCTATATCATGCGCGTATAAACATAAGGAGTGTTGTCTTGAGCGGTTATCATCATTCACTGAAAGAAAATATCATTGCTATTCTTACCGGTACTTTCATCGTTGCCCAAGGGGTTTTTTTTCTCCAACAAGCCGACCTTCTTACCGGAGGTACAACCGGTCTGGCCCTGCTGGTCAGTCAGTTTGTCGATCTGTCTTTTGGCCAGCTGTACTTTATGATGAACTGCCCGTTTTACCTGATGGCCTGGTTCAGAATGGGTAAAAGCTTTGCTATTACCAGCATTATTTCTGGTGGACTGGTTTCGATTATTACCGACAACATGCACCATGTGCTGGAGATCAGCCGTCTCGAACCACTTTACTGCGCATTGATCGGCGGTTTATTGATGGGGCTGGGTATGCTGATCCTATTTCGCCACAAAACCAGTCTTGGCGGCTTTAACGTCTTGGTACTGTTTCTACAGGAAAAAATGGGGTGGTCAGCCGGCAAATTGCAGATGGGCATTGATATGACCATCCTGGTCGCCTCCTTCTTCCTTGTCAGTCCTATGGTATTGCTGTTCTCGATCGTCGGCGCATTCGTGCTGAATTTGGTTTTGGCGATGAACCACAAACCGGGTCGTTACAGTGGCGAACTGAAGCCGCAAGCAAGTTAAGATCTCGGCTAGAGGCTAGAGGCTAGAGGCTAGAGGCTAGAGGCTAGAGGCTAGAGGCTAGAGGCTAGAGGCTAGAGGCTAAAAATAAAAAAAGAGGTCGCTTCCTGCGACCTCTTTTTTGTGTTTATTTAATGGCTGTATGCATTAAGTATCCACATCAACTTTTCTTGCTCGCGGATATAATCGCCCATGATTGCGGCAGTCCCCTCATCACAGCGATGGGCGACTCAGGATTGTGGAATAACTTTCCCCAGTCAAGCTCTTGCTCCTGCCCTTTGCTCTTCCACTGGCCGATAGCCACCTGCCAATGGCCAATTGAGATGAGGGCAAAGGGATTTCGCTCAAGAACGCAGAGGGAGCGCGGAGTTTATACGCATAAATGAGCACTTCCGATACCGCCAGAGGATGAAACTGTGACGACAGAGAGGATTTTAGATGGCGTCCTCGTCCTCTTCGCCAGTCCTGATCCGCACCACGCGCTCAACATCAAATATGAAGATCTTACCGTCACCGATCTTGCCGGTTTGTGCGGTTTCGATAATGGTATCGACACACTGCTCGGCAACGTCATCGGCGACAACAATTTCCAGCTTCACTTTCGGCAAGAAGTCGACCATGTACTCTGCGCCGCGGTATAGCTCGGTATGGCCTTTTTGACGGCCGAAACCTTTGACTTCGGAAACGGTCATGCCGCTAATACCGACATCGGCTAGCGCTTCACGAACATCATCAAGCTTAAACGGCTTGATAATGGCTTCAATTTTTTTCATTCTCATCATCCTTTGCTGAGCATGGTGCTGTTGGCAGAAATAAGATTGGGGCTCTGCCAGCGACCTGATTAATTTAAGTGAAGTATATCAAAAGCCTGATGCTGAAAGATCAGCGTTTCAGTATTTTTCTATCGAGAATATGACATCATTGTCCATCATTTTCAGTAACAGCAGAACAGAAAAAACTAGCACACTGCTATTGAGGAAAAAGATCGCCATTCCCCTAAACTCAGGGCTAAACAACTGAGGCAGATAGGGGATTATGCTGTAGTTGAAGAACATGGTGATTGCGGGAATAAAAAAGTAGAGCGGGATAAATCCCCAGCGATTTCCACGGCCAAGACCGAGTATCGCACCGACACCAGAAAGCAGAACCAAGATAGCGATATAGCTTGGTACAATTCCGACCTGATTTAAGCTAAAAATCAGGGCAAAACTGTCGGCATATCTTACTAGGCAGATCATTACTAGTACTGCGAGGCCCTTGGCAGCCAGGAGCAGTCCACGACGTGTTACATCCATTATTGTCTCTCTTCCATGAAAGCGGTAATGATAGTCTGAAAAAATAAGCGCATATTCTATGCGGGTATTTTATCCAGTACAACAACTATTCAATTTTTGAACGATTGAGTTTTTTTCCTCCATATTTTAGACCCTGTTATAGCAATAGGTTCCCAGTAAACCCGAGATGGTCCTAACCCTACTGGCTGCAGTGGCAGCATGGGTGATTGCCGATATGCCAGTACGCTAGGCGGCTCCGACCTGCTCTTCACTGAGCGGGCAACGGAACAAGGCACTGACCCTTGCCCGGTGCGGGCCTTCAATATTGAGTGCTACAGTCCACCTTTGGGCTTATGCCAAATGAATAAATCACCGGGTGGATAACTTCAGCTTAATCATACAATTGCATTTAGTACTAACTTTTTTTCCTAAAAATGATACCGACAATAAAAAACCGCTCACTGGGAGCGGTTTTTTTCATCAATATTAAGCGATTAGCTTAGCCGATATTCACTCGGGCATTGCGGAACATGCGCATCCATGGGCTGTTCTCGCTCCACTCATCTGGGTGCCAAGAGTTCGCTACAGTGCGGAATACACGCTCTGGGTGAGGCATCATGATAGTCACACGACCATCTTGCGTTGTCAGACCGGTAATCGCATTCGGTGAACCATTCGGGTTATTCGGGTACTGCTGCGTTGGGTTACCGTGATTGTCCACGTAACGCACCGCGACTGTACCAGATGCTTCAATCGCTGCTAGGTGGTCTGCATCACGAACTTCTACACGCCCTTCACCGTGAGATACCGCGATTGGCATGCGAGAGCCGGCCATGCCGTCGAAGAAGACAGAATCAGACTTCTGTACTTCAACCAGGCTGAAGCGTGCTTCAAAACGCTCTGATTCATTGCGAACGAATCGTGGCCATAGGTCAGCGCCTGGGATCAGCTCTTTCAGGTTCGACAGCATCTGACAACCATTACACACACCTAGCGAGAAGGTGTTGTCACGGTTGAAGAATGCCTGGAACTGGTCGCGAGCTTGTGCGTTGAACAAGATAGACTTCGCCCAACCTTCACCTGCACCCAGTACGTCACCATAAGAGAAGCCACCACAAGCCACTAGGCCGTGATACTCATCAAGGGCGGCTTGACCAGTCAGGATATCGCTCATGTGGATATCGGTTGCTTCGAAGCCTGCACGGTCAAAGGCTGCTGCCATTTCAACGTGTGAGTTAACACCCTGCTCACGCAAGATTGCCATCTTAGGCTTGGCACCGGTGTTTACCATCGAACCGGCAATGAACGGCGCGGCAACATCTTCGTTGATATCAAAGCTTAGCTTAGCGTTCAGACCTGGATCGGTGTTGTCTTTCTTCGCCGCGAACTCTTGGTCAGCACAAGCTGGATTGTCACGCAGGCCTTGCATCTTGTGTGTGGTTTCAGCCCAAATAGTGCGTAGCTCGATACGTGAACGTTCTAGTACCACAGCGTCGCCCGAGGTGATCACTACGTTATCCGATGCTTCTACGCTACCGATAACGTGAGTACATGTCGCCAGACCGTTCGCTGCCAATACCGCTTTCACCGCGTCTAGGTCGTCATTCTTAACTTGAACAACGGCACCTAGCTCTTCGTTAAACAGCGCCGCTAGCGTGTCTTCGCCAAGACCCGCAATATCAGCTTTCACACCACAGTGACCGGCAAATGCCATCTCTGCCAGCGTGACGAATAAGCCGCCATCGCCTTTATCGTGGTAAGCAACCAGCTTGTCATCACGAACCAGTGTTTGCATTGCATCAAAGAAGCCTTTTAGCTGCTCTGCGTTATCAACGTCTGCTGGCTTGTCGCCAAGCTGCTTGTAAACCTGTGCCAGTGCAGTCGCACCCAAACGATTCTTACCGTTACCCAGGTCAACCAGAACCAGTGAAGAGTCACCTTTATCGGTACGCAGCTGAGGCGTGACCGTTTTGCGGACATCTTCAACACGGCCAAAGGCAGTGATAACAAGCGAAAGTGGAGACGTCACTTCTTTGTTTTCGCCGTTCTCTTCCCACTTGGTCTTCATCGACATGGAGTCTTTACCCACAGGGATAGTCAGACCCAATGCTGGACAAAGCTCTTCACCGACCGCTTTAACAGCTTCGTAAAGGCCAGCATCTTCACCTGGGTGACCCGCTGGCGACATCCAGTTGGCAGACAGTTTAATGTGCTTGATATCACCGATATCAGTACCAGCGATGTTGGTTAGCGACTCACCGACAGCTAGGCGTGCAGACGCACCAAAGTCTAGTAGTGCAACTGGCGTACGCTCACCCATCGACATTGCTTCGCCGTGGTAAGAATCGTAGCTGGCCGCGGTTACAGCACAGTTAGCGACCGGCACCTGCCATGGACCAACCATTTGATCGCGAGCCACAAGACCCGTTACGGTACGGTCACCGATAGTAATAAGGAATGTTTTCTCAGCAACGGTAGGAAGGCGCAGTACGCGTTCAGCCGCTTCGTTGATTTCAATACCATCGCGAACAATCGCCGGGCTATCAACTTTTAGCGTCGTTGCATCACGGTGCATCTTCGGCGTTTTGCCCAATAGGATGTCCATTGGCATGTCGATTGGCGTGTTGTCGAAGTGTGAATCTTCAAGTTTCAGCTCACGCTCTTCGGTGGCAACACCCACAACGGCGTACGGTGCACGTTCACGCTTACAGATAGCATCGAATGCTGCCATATGCTCTGGCGCAACAGCCATTACATAACGCTCTTGCGATTCGTTACACCAGATCTCGAGTGGGCTCATGCCCGGCTCATCGTTTGGTACGTCACGCAGTTGGAAGATACCACCACGCTCGCCATCGTCGACAAGCTCAGGCAGTGCGTTAGAGATACCGCCCGCACCTACATCGTGGATAAATGCGATTGGGTTATCATCACCCAGCTGCCAACAACGGTCGATCACTTCCTGACAACGGCGTTCCATCTCTGGGTTTTCACGCTGTACAGATGCGAAATCTAGGTCTTCTGCAGATTGACCTGACGCCATTGACGATGCAGCGCCGCCACCAAGGCCGATGTTCATCGCAGGACCACCCAGAACGATTAGGCTTGCACCTACTGGGATCTCTTTCTTTTGCACGTGCTCGTCACGAATATTACCCATACCACCAGCAATCATGATTGGCTTGTGGTAACCACGTACTTCGACACCGGCGTGAGAGTTCACTTTTTCTTCGTAGGTACGGAAGTAACCCAGCAGGTTTGGGCGACCAAATTCGTTGTTGAACGCAGCACCACCCAATGGGCCTTCTAGCATAATGTCTAGTGCGTTAACGATACGACCCGGCTTACCGAAATCCGTTTCCCATGGTTGTTCGAAACCAGGGATGCGTAGGTTAGAAGTCGTAAAACCAACAAGACCGGCTTTTGGCTTACCACCGATACCTGTTGCGCCTTCATCACGGATTTCACCGCCAGAACCAGTAGAAGCCCCCGGCCATGGAGAAATAGCCGTTGGGTGGTTGTGCGTTTCAACCTTCATCAGGATGTGCGCATCTTCGTTATGGTAGTTGTACTGACGAGTCTCAGGATCTGGGAAGAAACGACCCACTTTAGAACCCGTCATTACGGCGGCGTTATCTTTGTAAGCAGACAGAACATGGTCCGGCGTGGTTTCGAACGTGTTCTTGATCATCTTGAACAGAGACTTTTCTTGCTTAACGCCGTCAATTGTCCAATCTGCGTTGAAAATCTTGTGACGGCAGTGCTCTGAGTTCGCTTGGGCAAACATCATCAGTTCGATGTCTGTCGGGTTGCGTTCAAGCTTAGTCACAAAGCTTTCTAGTAAGTAGTCAATTTCATCTTCAGCAAGGGCAAGGCCTAGCGTCACGTTGGCCTCTTCAAGTGCTTTACGGCCGCCAGAAAGGAGATCGACATCAGCAACAGGCGCTGGTTCAGCAACTTGGAAAAGGGCGACTGCTGAATCAAATTCAGTAAAAACAACTTCCATCATGCGGTCATGAATCAGGCCTTTTAGCACGACCACTTGCTCAGCTGATAGCTCAACCGAGGTTTCGATGTAGTAAGCCGTACCACGCTCCAGGCGCTTGATCTGCTCAAGGGCACAGTTGCGGGCGATATCAGTGGACTTCGATGACCATGGGGAGATTGTTCCCGGACGAGGGGTAACCAGCAGCAATAGGCCAGACGGCTCGTGCTCTGCAATCGTAGGGCCGTAAGTCAGCAAGCTTGTTAGCTTTTCTTGCTCTTCCGCACTCAGTGGCGAAGACAAGTCTGCAAAGTGCATGAACTCAGCATAAATACCTGACACAGGCAGATCCAATTCACGGCAACGCTCTAGTAGCTTATTAACGCGAAACTCAGACAGTGCGGGTGAACCACGCAAAATTTCCATGTGCGAACGTCTCTCGATTAGCAGTTGAAGAAAGGTGATATTGGCCTAACCCCCGGCCAGATGCCGAGACAATTACGTCAATGTCACCTCATTTGCCATTACCCGTTTAAGGCGAGCAGCTCATGATGGGGCGTAGTATAAGGGAATTTTTTTTGTGACGTAACACCTGACGCAACCGTTTGCGTGTTTTTTTTTCAATCCGAGCCAAAAACAGAGAGATATGAGGGGCAGCAGATCCGTTATGGTTCTTTTTGCAGCGGTTTGTGGTCATATTCTGACAAGTCGGCCTTGTTATGAGAGTGCCGCGCTGACGTCAGTAAGCGGTAATGCCGACGAAAAGCGCCACGAGAACCGCCCGTTGTAATTACATTTTTTTACGATTTATGATTTAAGAAATGTGCCATACCACGGAAAACCTGCCGCCAAAACACTGTGATTATTTTGCGGATCGGACGAGCTTTGGTATAAAGGACGTCCTGTTTTTATCAAGAGCATACATCGTTGAGCACTCTTCGACCGAATCCAAGTTTTAAACAATTCATTGCCTTACTATTGAGCCTCTTCATGCTCAACGGTTGCTTGTGGCAGGAAGATCCCCGCACGGAACTAGAACGGATCCGCGAAGAAGGCGTCTTGCGCGTCGGAACACTCAACAACCAACTTTCTTATTATATTGGTAATGAAGGTCCAACCGGGTTGGATTACGAACTGGCCCACCGCTTTGCCGACAAGCTTGGCGTCAAGCTGGAAATGAAGGCCATGTTCACCCTATCCGGCCTGTTTCCTAACCTCAATCGTGGTGATGTTGATATCCTGGCCGCTGGCCTGACCATGACCGATGAGCGCTTGGCGCACTTTCGCGCCGCACCGGCATACTATTATGCCAGTCAGAAAGTGGTCTACAAAAAAGGCCAATGGCGCCCTCGCAGTGTAGAAGATCTGGCCGAAAACAAAGGTTCGCTAGCTGTGGTCAGCGGCTCTAGCCATGAGAAAACATTACAAGCACTCAAGCAAGAACACCCTACCCTTGAATGGCAGTCGCTTGAAGAAATCGACAGCGACGAGTTACTGCGCCAAGTGGCTATCGGTGAGCTCGACTATACCTTGGCCGATTCAGTCGATATTGCTCTTAACCAGCGGATCTTGCCGGATGTCACCACTGCACTGGAACTGACCGAAGATGAGCCTATCGCTTGGTTCGTCAACCAGAATAGTGATGACAGCCTGTATGCTCTGCTGATCGAGTTCTTCGGTGAAATCCAGCAAAACGGTGAGCTGGCCAAGTTGGAAGAGAAATACCTTGGCCACGTCGACAAGTTCGACTATGTCGATACTCGAGCCTTCCTGCGTGCTGTAGAAGGCAAGCTGCCAAAGTGGGAAGGTTTGTTCAAACAATATGCCAACGAATTTGACTGGCGTTTGATTGCAGCCCTGTCGTATCAGGAGTCACACTGGAATCCACGCGCAGTATCACCAACAGGGGTTCGCGGGATGATGATGCTGACCTTGCCGACAGCACGCTCGGTTGGGGTAAAAAACCGACTGGATCCGGAACAGAGTATCCGCGGCGGTACCGAGTACCTGCGTAAGATGATAAACAGGATCCCGGACAGTATCGAAGAGCACGAAAAGGTATGGTTTGCCCTGGCGTCATATAACGTCGGCTTCGGCCACTTAATGGACGCCCGCCGCCTCACCCTGTCACAGGGCGGTAACGCAGATGCCTGGAGTGATGTGAAGCAACGCCTGCCACTGCTGCGCCAGCGCAAATACTACAAACAAACCCGCTATGGCTATGCCCGTGGTGATGAGGCGCTACATTATGTCGAGAATATCCGTCGTTACTACCAGAGCATTATCGGCTACGAGCAAGCCCACAGCCAAGAGCCGCAGCTTGATGACATCGAATTGATTGATGGCTTGCATACCATAACGCCATCAACAGAGGTGCTTGCCCTGCAACTTCCAGACGGTGAAGAAATAATACCGTCTGATGCGACAGCACCGAACAAAACAGCCAGCAACTAATCTGCACTTCCCCCCTGCTCTGGCAGGGGGATCTTGCTCACACCTTTCTGTTCTTATGTGTGAAAAATGATCGAAAAGCGTGACCGCTACCGTTAGAGAGATAACAGGGAATAAGAGATACTAGCCCTAATACGGTTTTTACTCGCTCCGATTCCGAGCGGCTCTAATACCAACCTACATAAATATTTGATCAGTCTTGCAGGTTAAAATCGCTGTTCTCTGCGTTAGATATTTTGTAATTAGAGCCACTAGTTACTGCAATATCTGCCTTAATAACAACGATTTTTCCAGTGCAAATACTTGATCAACGACTTATCCAGATTGGTATAAAGGAGAGGCTCTATGCGCTTTTCGAACAAGAAAATCAGTAATAACATGCGCATGCGGATAGCATCCGCTGCCACTCGACGCAAGCGACTTAACGCGAATACCCGCAAGAAAATTCTTTGGCGTCAACGAAGCTATATCATTAACAGTTCGGCAGGGATCTAATCGCTTCAATCGACTGAAAAATATGGGGGGAGTGGTTAGCTAGATTTATCAGCGGCCTGCTGGCGCGCTTTCTTTTCAGCTTTTTTCTCGGCCCGACGGCGCTTGAAAAAAGCCTGCAACTGATGACGGCACTCATCGGCTAACACCCCAGACTCAATTAACACATGATGGTTGACCTGCTCGTAGCTAAGCAAGTTCATGATGCTGCCTGCTGCGCCAGTTTTCAGATCATGGGCACCAAAAACCACCTTGCCTATACGGCTGTGCACCATGGCACCAGCGCACATAGGGCATGGCTCTAGCGTCACATACAAAGTGGCATCGATCAGACGGTAGTTCTGCAGCACCTGACCGGCTTGGCGCAGAGCCATGATTTCGGCATGGGCAGTGGCGTCATGCTGGGTAATGGATCGATTCCAGCCCTCCCCGACAACCCGCCCCTGATAGACCACCACAGCACCGACCGGCACTTCACCGGCCTCTTCGGCACGGGATGCGAGCTCCATGGCACGGCGCATAAAGTCTTCATCGTTAAATTCAGGGGCTGCATCTGTCCTGGTTGGCTCTGACATAGATCGCTCTGACATGAATGATTTTACTCGCTATTACTTGTGGCCGCTGATTATACCCAAAAGCCCGAGGGATGCGAGGTATTGGGCCTCCCTGCGGTTATCCTACGCCAATGATTCGGCCAAAAAATCCACCAGTAAACGAACCTTAGGCGATAAGTGCCGGTTATGGGGATAGAGCGCCCAGATCCCTTCATCAGGCTCACGGAACGTATCCAACACCGTAACCAATGCACCTTTCTCCAGATCATCACTGATGTAGTAATCAGGTAACTGCACCAAGCCAATTCCCTTCAACACGGCATCACGCAAAGCATGTCCACTAGCACAACGTAAAGTACCGTCAACCCTCATACTGCGCGCTTTACCTGCTTCTTGAAAACGCCAATGATCATAATTACCCATCAAGCAATTATGGTGACGAAGTTCAGACAGCGAGTGCGGTACGCCAAATTTTGCCAAATAAGCCGGTGAAGCACAGACAAACTGAGTACGACTAGCCAAGCGCTTGGCCATCATGGTCGAGCTACTGAGCTTGCCAAGACGGATCGCCAAGTCATATCCCCCCTCAACCAAATCCACCGTTTGATTAGTCAGCACCATATTTACATCTACTTCGGGGTACAGCTGCATAAAATCGACCACCAGCGGCATGATGTACTGCTCACCATAGGTATAAGGTGCCGTTAGTTTAAGGCTCCCCTGTGGGGTATCGCGTCGATCGCTGATCGCCCTTTCGGCTTCTTCCAGCCCATCCATCAAACGGCGGCAATGCTGGTAGTAAATGGTGCCTTCTTCGGTCAGCGAGACCTTACGGGTTGTACGGTAAAACAACTTGGTATTGAGTCGGTTTTCCAACGCACTGACCTGGCGACTAACTTGGGCCGTGGAGATACCGAGCTGCTTGGACGCGGCCGTAAAACTCTCGGATTCTGCTACCGCAACAAATTCACTCACCCCTTCCCACAAAAACATACCCCACCATTATTACACAATGGAAAAAGTTATTTGCATTATAGAGCAATTATCATCCACCAAGAAACAAATATACTAAGCCCATCACAACGAAGCAGCACCACACACACTCGCTGCACCATCGGTAAACATTCTCTCCTACTGTTATAGCAACCGTAGGAACAACATAGGGCTTAGCCCAACGATCATAAGAGAGAAATGAAATGTCTGAGCAATTTATCAAATCCAAAGCTGCCATCGCATGGGGTCCGAACCAGCCTCTTTCTGTTGAAGAAGTTGATGTGATGCTGCCGAAAAAAGGCGAAGTACTGGTTCGCATTATCGCAACAGGTGTCTGCCACACTGATGCATTTACACTATCAGGCGATGATCCAGAAGGGATCTTCCCGGCAATCCTCGGCCATGAAGGCGGCGGTATTGTTGAAATGGTTGGTGAAGGCGTGACGAGCGTAGCAGTCGGCGACCATGTTATTCCGCTTTACACCCCTGAATGCGGCGAGTGTAAGTTCTGTAAGTCAGGCAAAACTAACCTATGCCAGCAGATCCGCGAAACCCAAGGGAAAGGCTTGATGCCCGACGGTACCACCCGTTTCTACAAAGATGGCCAGCCAATTTACCACTACATGGGCTGCTCGACGTTCTCCGAGTACACGGTACTGCCTGAGATCTCACTGGCTAAAGTCAACAAAGAAGCACCATTGGAAGAAGTCTGCCTGCTAGGCTGTGGCGTCACTACCGGTATGGGTGCAGTGCTGAAAACAGCCAAAGTACAAAAGGGCGATACTGTTGCTATCTTTGGTCTTGGCGGGATCGGCCTATCGGCAATCATTGGTGCAACGATGGCTGGTGCAAGCCGAATCATCGGTGTCGATATCAACGAAAGTAAATACGCATTGGCGAAAGAGCTCGGTGCGACAGACTGCATCAACCCTAACGACTACGACAAGCCTATTCAGGAAGTGATTGTCGAAATGACCGATGGTGGCGTGGATTTCTCATTCGAATGTATCGGTAACGTCAACGTCATGCGCTCAGCCCTTGAGTGCTGCCACAAAGGTTGGGGCGAGTCGGTGATCATCGGTGTTGCCGGTGCTGGTCAGGAAATCTCTACCCGTCCGTTCCAGTTGGTAACTGGTCGTGTATGGCGCGGCTCTGCGTTCGGTGGTGTGAAAGGCCGCTCAGAACTACCTGAGATTGTTGAACGCTACATGGCAGGTGAGTTCAAGTTGGATGACTTCATTACCCATACCATGGGTTTGGATGCCATCAACGAAGCCTTTGATCTGATGCATGAAGGTAAGAGCATCCGCTCAGTCATCCACTACGACAAATAATGCTACCGGCTAGGCTCCCGCGGGAGTCTAGTCTAGTAACTTAGGCTACGAAAGAGACGCTAATGACTATCGAAAACATAAGTTGGAACAAAAGCTTTGGCGGCTGGCACAAACAATACAGCCATCACTCTGCAGTACTGAACTGCGACATGCGCTTTGCCATTTTCCTCCCGCCGCACATAGCCCAAGGGGCAAAAGTCCCAGTACTTTACTGGTTGTCGGGCTTGACCTGCACCGATGAGAACTTCATGCAAAAAGCCGGTGCCCAGCGCCTGGCAGCAGAACTAGGTATTGCTATTGTGACGCCGGATACCAGCCCACGCGGTGAAGGGGTACCGGATGATCCCGAAGGGGCCTACGACTTCGGCTTGGGAGCAGGCTTCTATGTCAATGCAACCCAGGCACCATGGAACCGCCACTACCAAATGTATGATTATGTCGTGAATGAGCTACCGGCGTTGATCGAAGAACACTTCCCGGTGAGTGATAAGAGAGCGATCAGCGGCCACTCAATGGGTGGTCACGGCGCTTTGATGATTGCCTTGCGCAATCCATCTCGCTACAGCTCAGTGTCTGCCTTCAGCCCGATCAGCAACCCGGTAAATTGCCCTTGGGGTGAAAAAGCCTTGAGTGGATACCTTGGTGACGATCGCACCAGCTGGCTGCAATACGACACCACAGAGTTGCTCAAGAATAACCAGCAGCCCGTTCCTGCGCTAGTTGACCAAGGGGATCAAGACAGCTTCCTAGAGGAGCAGTTGAAACCTGATTCTCTTGCTGAAGCCGCTCAAAGCATCGACTACCCGCTCGAACTGCGTATGCAGGAAGGCTACGATCATAGCTACTATTTCATCGCCAGCTTTATTGACGATCACCTGCGCTTCCATGCCCAGCATCTTCTGTGAGCAGTTGCCTGAGGTTATCGACTGACATAAAAAAGCCCCAATCAAGGGGCTTTTTGTTCAGCAAAGTAAATTACATGCCGTAAGTATAAGGTGCTTGGATACCTAGAGGAATGCCGATTGCCCAGTAGATAAGTAGGAAGATAGTCCAACCAATCAGCATTGCAATCGAGTAAGGCATCATCATTGAAGCCAGAGAGCCGATACCTGAGCTCTTCACGTAGCGCTGCATGTAAACAACAACTAGCGGGAAGAACACCATCATTGGAGAAATGATGTTAGATACAGAATCACCAACACGGTATGCCGCCTGAGTCAGCTCAGGAGAAATACCAACAGCCATTAGCATCGGCACCATGATAGGACCGATCAAGGCCCACTTCGCAGATGCTGAACCAACCAGTAGGTTAACGAATGCTGTTAGTAGAATCATACCAACGATAGTTATCTGACCCGGTAAGTTCATCGCTTGAAGAAGCTGAGCACCAGAAAGAGCGAGTAGCGTACCAAGGTTAGATTGAGTAAAGGCAACAAGGAATTGCGCGATGAAAAACGCCATAACCATGAAGCTACCCATGCTGCTCATCGTGGCAGACATTGACTTGATAATATCGTCACTTGCTTTGAACGTACCCGCAACCTTGCCGTAAACCACACCAGGGATCACAAACAAGATAAAGATTAGCGGTACGATAGACTGCATTACCGGTGCGTTGAATGCGGTGATTTCACCTGCTGGGTTACGCAGTGGTGATGTCTCAGGGATCAGCGCCACAATCAGTACGGCAATACCGGCCATCATCGCCCAACCAGCACGAGAGAAAGCTTTACTTTCTAGCTCTGTGAAAGAGCCCATATCCGGTGCTTCTTCTGCATCATCATCAATAGCCGTCTGAGATAGACGAGGCTCGATAACGCGATCAGTGATGTACCAACCAATGCTCACAATAAGCAGTGAAGACAAACCGGTGAAGAATAGGTTTGATAACGGGTTAACAATATACTCAGGGTCAAGAATTTGTGCCGCCTCTTGGGTGAAGCCAGCCAATAGTGGGTCGATACCTGAAGGAATAAAGTTTGCTGCAAAGCCACCTGATACACCCGCAAATGCAGCTGCAATACCCGCTAGTGGGTGACGGCCTGCTGCGTGGAAGATGATACCACCCAGAGGGATTACCAGTACGTAACCTGCATCAGCAGCTGTGTGCGATACGATAGCAACTAGAATCAATACCGGAGTAATGAATTTAGCTGGTGTTACGTTCAGCATCTTCTTCAAACCAGTATTGATAAAGCCAGAGGCCTCAGCAACACCCACACCCAGCATTGCTACAAGCACAATACCCAGTGGTGCAAAACCGGTGAAGTTAGTCACCATGGTCGCAAGGAAGTTTGCAAACGCTTCACCCGTCAGTAGGTTGTTAACTTCTACTGCTTGGCCAGAAACAGGGTGAATTAAGCCAAATTCGAACTGAGAGAAAACTGCAGATAAAACCCAAACAAGGATCAATCCCCAGAAGAAGAGCAAGGCAGGATCAGGGATCTTGTTACCTGTACGCTCGATAAAATTAAGAAACTTATTCATCGCACTTGGCGATTCATTCGGTGTCTTGTTGACAGCTTGATTGCTCATGGGAACTCCATGGTCATTAGTGATGTTGTAAGTTTGCGGCGTTAGATTGTGGTTTTATCGCCGTCAATCCGTTTTTTCTGCAACAGAAAAAGCTTGCGGCGAATTGTAATGAAAAGTTCAAACAAAAACGCACGATTCACCATGCATTCGGCAAATTCAACAATAGCATATTGTAATAAAATATTAACGCAAAACATTACACTAACAAGCACGTTACAAGCCCCATCCCAAAGCACAACAATACTTTCATTTGTGTAAATTATTTCCTTATCTCATTCCTAAGTCATCCCCACGGGTATCACATCTATTCGAATACCACACAAAGCAACTTTTCGTCACTACAGTTTAGCCAAAAAAAAGAAGCACCCGAGGGTGCTTCTTGTTATTCAGTCAATCTAAGCAACGCTTAGTATTCGCGAGAGGATTATTCCCACTCGATCGTCGCTGGTGGCTTACCCGATACATCGTAAACAACACGTGAGATGCCGTCGACTTCGTTGATGATACGGTTAGACACCTTACCCAGGAAATCGTATGGTAGGTGAGCCCAGTGTGCCGTCATAAAGTCGATAGTCTCAACCGCACGCAGTGACACAACCCAATCGTACTTACGGCCGTCGCCCATTACACCCACAGAGCGAACAGGTAGGAACACAGTAAATGCCTGCGAGACTTTGTTGTACAGATCCGCTTTGTGCAACTCTTCGATGAAGATAGCATCAGCACGACGTAGCAAATCACAGTATTCTTTCTTCACTTCACCCAGTACACGTACACCTAGGCCAGGACCCGGGAACGGGTGGCGGTAAAGCATGTTGTAAGGCAGGCCAAGCTCAAGACCAATCTTACGAACTTCATCTTTGAACAACTCTTTTAGCGGCTCAACCAAGCCCATTTCCATATCATCAGGCAGGCCACCAACGTTGTGGTGCGACTTGATAACATGCGCCTTACCGGTTTTCGATGCTGCTGATTCGATAACATCTGGGTAAATCGTACCCTGTGCCAACCACTTCGCATTGGCTAGTTTCTTCGACTCTTCATCGAACACATCAACAAATACGTGGCCGATGATCTTACGCTTAGCTTCCGGCTCTGCCTCACCCGCAAGTGCATCGAGGAAACGATCTTCGGCTTTGACGTGTACAATCTTCAAGCCAAAGTGATCGCCAAACATTTCCATTACCTGCTCACCTTCGTTCAAACGAAGCAGGCCATTGTCGACAAACACACATGTCAACTTGTCACCAATCGCACGGTGGATAAGCATCGCAACAACAGAAGAATCAACACCACCTGACAGGCCAAGGATCACTTCATCGTCACCCACTTGCTCTTTGATACGTGCAACAGCGTCATCAATGATGTTCGCCGACGTCCATAGCTTCTCACAACCACAGATGTTCAGAACAAAGTTCTCAATAATGCGCATACCCTGACGAGTATGGGTAACTTCTGGGTGGAACTGCACACCGTAGAAATTTTTCTCTACATTGGCCATTGCCGCGTAAGGGCAGGTTTCAGTTTCCGCGACCTTAACGAAATCAGATGGGATTTCGACCACTTTGTCACCGTGGCTCATCCATACATCTAGCAGTGCCTTGCCATCTTCAGCAATTGAATCTTCGATATTTTGGAAGAAAGCAGTTGGCTCAACCACTTTAACCTGAGCATAACCGAACTCACGTTCAGTTGAACCCGCTACTTTACCACCAAGCTGCTCGGCCATTGTCTGCATACCGTAGCAAACACCGAATACAGGTACACCAGCATCGAACACATACTGCGGTGCGCGAGGGGAACCTTCTTCAGTCACACTTTCCGGGCCACCAGAAAGAATGATGCCGTTAGGGTTGAAGTCGCGAATATCCGCTTCATCAACGTCCCAGCTCCATAGTTCACAATAAACACCAATTTCACGGATACGGCGTGCAATAAGCTGGGTGTACTGGGAACCAAAGTCCAGGATCAGGATACGCTGGTCATGAATATTTGTGGTCGTGGTCATTCGAGCTGTCTCAAAAAATAATGGAAAGGTGGGGGCATAAAAACGCCCCCGATCTTATACAAGTTTCGCGTTTAGGCAAACGTTTTCGTCAGTTGCAGGTGCAGCTGATGAAAATTAACCCAAGCGGTAGTTTGGTGCTTCTTTGGTGATCGTCACATCGTGAACGTGTGATTCATTCAGACCGGCACCTGAAATGCGAACAAATTCAGCTTTGGTACGCAGCGCCTCGATAGTCGCAGAGCCGGTTAGGCCCATGCTTGAACGCAGGCCACCCATTTGCTGGTGAACGATTTCTTTCATGTGGCCCTTGTAAGCAACACGGCCTTCGATACCTTCAGGAACCAACTTATCAGCTGCGTTATCCGTCTGGAAGTAACGGTCAGAAGACCCTTTCGACATTGCGCCCAAAGAACCCATGCCACGGTAAGATTTGTAAGCTCGGCCTTGGTACAACTCAACTTCACCCGGTGCTTCTTCCGTACCTGCGAACATTGAACCGACCATGACACATGATGCGCCAGCAGCAATGGCTTTACACATATCGCCAGAGAAACGGATACCACCATCGGCAATAACAGGGATATCGAACTGGTCAGCCACAGCAACTGCATCAGCGATAGCCGTTACCTGAGGTACACCCACACCGGTAACGATACGGGTAGTACAGATAGAACCTGGGCCAATACCCACTTTCACAGCGCTTACACCAGCGTCGATAAGCGCACGAGCACCTTCAGCCGTAGCGACATTACCACCAACAATTGGCAGATCAGGGAACGCTTCGCGCGTTTCGCGGATTCGGGTAAGTACGCCTTCAGAGTGACCGTGTGAAGAATCGATAAGTAGTACGTCAACGCCTGCTTCTACCAGCGCCTTAACACGCTCTTCGTTGCCTGCACCAGCACCTACGGCTGCACCTACGCGAAGACGGCCACGCTCATCTTTACATGCATTAGGCTTACGCTCTGCTTTCTGGAAGTCTTTCGCGGTGATCATACCACGAAGCTGGAAGTCATCGTTGACTAGCAGTACTTTCTCAACGCGGTACTGCTGCATGATAGCTTCAACTTCTTCACGCGATGCGCCTTCTTTAGCAGAAGCCAGTTTATCTTTTGGCGTCATCACTTCTTCAACCTTCATCGAAAGGTCAGTCACAAAACGAACGTCACGGCCAGTGATAATACCAACAAGCTCATTGGTATCAGAAACAACAGGGTAGCCGGCAAAACCGTTTTCAATTGTCAGACGCTTCACATCTTCAATTGTGTTGTAAGGCTTCACGGTAACAGGTTCAGAAACCACACCGGCTTCGAATTTTTTCACCATGCGAACTTCATTGGCTTGTTGCTCAATGGACATGTTCTTGTGGATAAAACCAATGCCGCCTTCCTGGGCAAGGGCAATTGCCAGGCGACCTTCTGTCACTGTATCCATTGACGCAGACACCATAGGGATGTTCAGCGTAATGTCTTTCGTCAGGCGGGTGCGCAGATCGGCAGTGTTAGGCAGTACAGTAGAATGGGCTGGAACCAGTAGGACATCATCGAAAGTCAAAGCTTCTTGTTTGATTCGTAACATTGCAATATCTCACACCAAGTAGAGGTTTAAAGAAGGATAAAATATTGCGGACGAATTATACGGGTGAAGCAATCGATTGGCTAGACTTTTTTTAATTTATTTAATTGACAAATTTGTCTTGCTGTGTAGTATATTTCGGTTAAGTTTCCGGTGCTGCGGTCAGCATATTACGACCAAGATCTGTCCATAGATCTGCCCAGGCTTTTTTCACCACGTCCTGTCGCCCGTCTACCGCACACCCCAGCCTTCCAATACAGGTATCTTGTCTCGTGACGTTATTTGCTCAACAGAACCAGACCAATGACCGTATCTACACCGTTTCCAGCCTCAATGCCCAAGTTCGTTTGATCCTTGAAAACGAAATGGGAGTGGTTTGGCTGGTCGGTGAGCTATCGAATCTCTCCATGCCCGTTTCCGGCCATTGGTATTTCACCCTTAAAGACTCACGCGCCCAAGTTAAATGCGCCATGTTCAAAGGCAGCAACCGACGTGTGACCTTCAAGCCGGCAAATGGCACTCAGGTACTGGTCAAGGCCCGCCTTTCACTCTACGAACCACGTGGTGATTATCAGTTGATCATCGAGAGTATGCAGCCCGAGGGGGATGGTCGCCTCCAACAGCAATTTGAACAGCTAAAAATGAACTTGGCTGCCGAAGGTCTATTTGCCCAATCACTCAAGCAGCCACTGCCAGAGCAACCACAACGTGTGGGGATTATCACTTCCAAAACCGGTGCTGCCCTACATGATATTCTTAATGTCCTGCAACGCCGCGATCCAAGCTTGCCCATTGTCATCTATCCAACAGTTGTCCAAGGGGAAGGTTCCGCAATCTCGATCGCCCAGGCCATTGGCCGTGCCAATGCCCGCCGTGAGTGTGATGTGCTGATTGTCGGGCGAGGTGGCGGTTCACTGGAAGATCTCTGGGCCTTTAACGAAGAAATCGTGGCGCGGACCATAGCGGCCAGCCAGATCCCAATTGTCAGTGCTGTGGGCCACGAAGTCGATGTCACTATCGCAGATTTTGTTGCAGATGTTCGAGCACCAACACCATCAGCGGCTGCAGAACTGATCAGCCGAGATATGGGTTTCCAAACCCAAAAAATTAGCCAAAAAAAGCAGCAACTTCAGCATGCAATGCGTCATTACCTATCTGCTAAGCAAGCACAAACAATCCGTCTGCAGCATCGCCTTGATCGGCAGCACCCGCAAGTGCGCCTCAACCAGCAGCAACAGCAGTTGGACGAATTGTCAGGCAAGCTAGAATTGGCCATGAAACAGCATCTGGGCCGTCACCAACAGCACATTGACCGTATTGACTACAAACTGGCTCTCAACTCACCGGCACAAGTTGTCAAAGCGCAACAGAATCGGCTTGAGAAATTGCAGCAACGACTTCAAGATGGAATGGATCGCCGCCTGCTCAATGCCAGCCATAAGCTCGCTATGGCAGCTGAAAAACTGGAAACAGTTAGTCCACTGGCGACCCTAGGCCGCGGCTACTCAATTACCCGCAATCGCAAGGGACAGGTCGTCCGTAGTGCTGGGCAAGTCAAACATGGTGATAGCCTGCGGACAACCCTCGCCGACGGGGAAATCCATTCGATTGTGTCTGAAACAGCAGACTAGCGGCCGTAACACGCTGATAAGTACAAAGCGTCAAATCAAAAATGCCGCCAGTAATCACACCTGGCGGCATTTCTATTTCAGCGACTTATTCCGATTGAGATTACGCTTGTTCAAATATAATTCTGACCCGAGATTTGGACTTCAGCTCATTGCAGCTATTGCAGAAATAGCTCGCCGCCCCGCACGCCTGAAGCTTATCCAACTCGGCCTCGCAATCAGGACAAAAAGCCTTTTTGATAAACGTCGTGCTGCAGCACCCGCAATGGTACTTCCCTTCCTGCCACTCGAGATCTTGTTGACAACTCGGACAAATATTCTGGTTCATTTTCTCTCCCTTAAGCCCAATAATAATTCAATTTGCCAGCCTGCGCCTTTGATCCGGCTCAGCAACCGTAAAGATGCGCTGTAATACAAAACTCAGTAATAACCCGCATCCTGATCGTACTTCAAACCGGTGATCAACGCTAAAAGCCACGGTGATCAGCGATCAGGTACCAAAAGAACATTTATCAATACGCATCCCGAAAGCATAAGTTACATGTTCTGTTTTTCAATTTTTAACGATATTTAACACTGAATCTTCCGCTATAAATCCAGTTGATCAAGAATATTAGAAATCAGCAGTAAAAAGATCGTACTTATAACAAGCGACTCAACCAAAAAATATAATTAACTGATAAATATAAAAAAATCGCCATTAGGCGATTTTTCCTGTCTTCAGACGGTTGATCAAGCTGGATTGCTATATGTTAACATCACCAGTTCCTGATCGCTGTCTATACGGAACTCTACCCGCAATGCCGCATATTCTGCGAGTGAGCGGACATGAGTACCGCCACAGGGGATCTCCACTACTTGGCCTTCCTGCAGATCACAGCGCCAGTAACGTGAATCGGTCAGCGCTTCCCCTTCCCTTCGCAAGTGCACCGGATAACCCGCCTCACACCACAACGCAAGTTGCTGATTGATTTGCTCAGTGATAACAGGCAAAGCTGCCAGCATATCGGCCGCGTTGAGCCCACGTTTGCGTAAGGTTTTACCAATACGATAGGTATCTGTACTGCAATCTTCGGTTACCCTGCTCTCTGTCTGCGCGTAGCTATGAAAATCATAATGCCCGAGTTCATCTTTACGTGATGCGTCCTTACGCCAAAAGTCATGGTGCAGCACCTTATTCAGAGCGAGTGACGACAGGTGGCCGCCACTGTGGCCCCGGCTCAGGGCGAGCTGATAGTGCTCATCAACATTCAGCATGACCTTGCAACCTGCGTGAAGATCGACAACTTCAGCCAGCTGATGCACCACCACAAACACCCATCCTGGCTCATCGCGTTTCACCGGGATATCTGCACCAACGTGCAGCTGACCGCTCTGCTGTTCAACGGCGCCAACGAGGCAATCGACCACTTCATACGCCTGCCCTGCTAGTGTCAATGTACCGCGATCAGCTGGGTGATCTGGCCAGATATGGCTAACAGGATGGAATGGCGTCTTATCGGTAACAACGTAGCAGCCCTGGGACGGAGTGGCCACTGCTGTCAGTTGTACGTCCGCTTCACATTGGTAAATACGCTCAGGAAAAAGTACATGGGTCGCGCTGATCACAATGATGGATATCCTTGCAGGTAGATGGAAAAGTGTAATATCAATCTGGATAAGTCGTTGATCAAGTATTTATGTAGGTTGATATCATAACAAAAAACCCGACCAAGTGGCCGGGTTTGTCTATACAGCTTAATAAGTAACTTGGCGCTACTTCAGCAGTAATTAACTGTCGCTGTCGCGATCACGGTTCTTCAGAGCTGTTGCCAGACGCTTGCGCTGACGCTCCTGAGAAATCGTTAGCTTTTGCTTCTTGGTTTCGAACGGGTTCTCGCTGTTCTGGAACTGAATACGGATTGGCGTACCCATCATTTCCAGTGACTTGCGGTAGTAGTTCATCAAGTAGCGCTTGTACGAGCCCGGCAGTTCATTCACCTGGTTACCGTGAATAACAATAATCGGTGGGTTATAACCACCAGCGTGGGCATACTTCAGTTTCACACGGCGACCACGGATCATTGGTGGCTGGTGATCGTCCTGAGCCATCTGCATAATACGGGTTAGCAACGATGTACTGATACGTTTGGTCGCAGACTGGTAGGCTTCCTGTACTGATTCGTAAAGGTGACCAACACCAGTACCATGCAAAGCCGAGATAAAGTGAATACGGGCAAAGTCGACAAAGCCCAAGCGACGGTCCAGTTCTGACTTCACACGCTCTTTGACTTCGTTATCCAAGCCATCCCACTTATTCACGGCAATAACCAGTGAACGACCGGCGTTCAAGGCAAAACCAAGCAGGCTCAAGTCCTGATCAGAAATGTTTTCACGCGCATCGATGACCAGCAGAACAACGTTGGCATCTTCCACCGCTTTTAGCGTTTGGATCACCGAGAATTTTTCTACCGCTTGACTCATGTTCTTACGACGACGGATCCCTGCCGTATCAATCAGAACATACTCTTGGCCTTCGCGCTCCATCGGAATGTAGATGGAATCACGGGTCGTACCCGGCATATCGTATACAACAACACGCTCTTCACCCAGAATACGGTTCGTCAGTGTCGACTTACCCACATTCGGGCGGCCAATAATTGCCAACTTAATTGGCTGCTCTTGCAAACGCTTATACGCTGCTTCCGCATCCGCTTCAGACAGATTGGCTTTCTCGATATCTTCAACCGACGTAAGATCTTCGATGAACACTTCATCGCTTTCTTCATCTGTTGACTCGTTCAGGCTATCTGCGAACGGGGCCAGTGCACGCTCCATCAGTGCCGTCACACCACGGTTTTGCGCCGCAGCGATCTGGTACATGCCGTTCATACCCAGCTTCCAGAATTCAGCACATGCGCTGTCGCCATCAACACCGTCAATCTTGTTTACCACCAAGAAAGTCGGTTTTTCGCGGCTACGCAGGTGCTTAGCAATCGCTTCATCTGACGAAGTCAGGCCAGCACGACCATCTACCAGGAACAGAACAACATCCGCTTCTTCAATCGCCGCCAGTGACTGCTCGGCCATTTTGGTTTCGACGCCTTCTTCAGTTCCGTCGATACCGCCGGTATCAATCACAATAAATTCATGCTCTTCGAGCTCAGCCTTACCGTATTTACGATCCCTTGTTAGGCCAGGAAAGTCAGCTACCAGCGCATCCCTTGTACGGGTAAGACGGTTAAATAACGTCGATTTACCCACGTTTGGGCGCCCGACAAGGGCAACAACAGGAATCATAAGTACCTCTTACTTTTCATAGTCATAATGACATATTTCCATTCATTCTTGCCTCCAGCCAGGCCAGCGGCCTGTACCTTCATCCGACAATAATATCGCGAACGGATATAACAACAACGGCTCCTGACTGTGTCCACAGCAGGAGCCGAAAATAATAATGGCGCGTATTATAACGGCAAATTACGGCATTTGCATTTTGTTAATACGTCCATTGCGGGTGATCACCAAGTAACCATCACTCATCCGGACCGGTGGTACCGCAATACCGCTGCCGTCAGTTTCCTGCTGGGCAACAAAATCACCGCTGTAAGGGTCAAGCCAGTGCAAGTAACCTTCACTATCACCCACAACCAGGTAACCACCAATCACAGCGGGGGCGCTAAGCAAGCGGTGCTCCAGTTGGCTATTCGACCACAGCTCCGTGCCACTGCGTGTATCTACCGCAACAACATGGTCTTTATCTGTGATCAAATATAGCTGACTACCGTCAATAGCAAAATCAGTGGCCGAAGAATAGTTGCGTTTCCATGCAGGCTGACCGGTACGCAAATCAATCGATACCAAGCTACCATTGAAGCCAAGGGCTAACAGGCGCTCGCCATCAATAACTGGGGTCGCATCGACATCAACCAGACGGTCAATTTCGGTACCACCTTTTGGCGAACCAATCGGCTGTTGCCATAGCATCTGGCCATTGCCCATCAGGGCTCCCGCCAAACGCCCATTGGCCTGTCCCCAGAATACACCACCAGAGATCGACACTGGCGAGCTGTCGCCGCGCAGAGTCAAGGTGGGTACTTCACTACCTAGCTGCCAGCGGCTTTCACCGCTGTCTGCATCCAGTGCCTGCAAAATGCCACGGCTGGTATTAACCACCACCAAGCCTTCATCGACCAATGGCTTTGATAATACCTCGCCTTCTACCGTCTGACGCCAAATGACTTCACCGGTTTCTTCATCGAGGGCAATAACCTCGGCATTTTCCGAGCCAATGAACACTTTGCCGTAAGACAAGGTCATACCGCCAGCCAATCTTGCGGGTATATCTCCTTCAAGATCCTGCTGCCAAATTTCCTTCCCTGTATCAGGCTCCAGCGCTTTGACCAAACCATTACGGTCAGCAACAAACACCTTACCGTAACCTACTGCCGGGCTCAGCTTGGAAAAGAAATGGCCAACACCATCCCCTACCTTGCTGCTCCATCCCTGCACTGGGGTAAACGTGCTTTCAACCACAGGCAACGGTGCCATCTGGATAGTGTCTTCCTCACTGGCACAACCGGCAAGTAAACCGACGGCCAATGCGACCGACACTGCTTGCTTCAACACCTTCTGCATACGCTCTACCTTACTGTGCCAAGTCGTCTAGCTTGATCTGCAAGGCCGGAGATGCACCAAGCTGCTGTGCGCTAATATAAGCTTCACGTGCCGCTTCAGCATCACCTTTTTGCAACAGAACATCACCACGTAGCTCAGCCACTTTGGCCTGCCAGCTTTCAGCTGTCACTTTGTCCAGCTCTGACAAGGCCTTATCGAAAGTATCCTGCTCGGCGTAAATACGTGCCAAGCGGGTTTGAGCAATTGGCAAGATCGCAACATCTTTGGTATTGGCGATAGCCCAGCTCAACTGCTCGGCGGCACCATCCAAGTCACCACTATCAACCTGCGCTTTCGCTAGTTGAAGTGCAGCCAAAACAGAGTACTGGCTGCTTTCATGGGCTGCGATAAATGCTTGTACATCTGCAATGGCTGACTCATTACCACTTTCCAGGCGGTTAACCACTTGGGTATATGCATCGGATGCCTGCTCCTTGGCTGACTGAACTTCCGACTGGTAGTAACGCCAGCCAAACAGCCCCCCCAAACCAATCACAGTACCGAGAACAACGGCTTTACCGTTTTCTTTCCACCAAGCCTTTATCTGTTCAACTTGTTGTTCTTCTGTGATATTGCCGTCCACTTCCTGTCCTCTCTTAAATCAATTCGGCCAGCTTCGCTGCCACTTCGTCTTGCGCCATCGTGGTTTGCTCACCGCCGCGAAGATCTTTAACTACCACGGTATTTTCAGCGATTTCGTTTTCGCCCAGTACCAATGCTACTGCTGCGCCGACATTGTCAGCGCGCTTGAATTGCTTCTTGAAGTTACCACCACCGAAGTGGCTCATTACACGCAGGCCAACAACTTCTTCGCGTAGCTTCTCAGCCAGCTTCATGCCTGCCATCATGGTGCCTTCGCCCGCCGTTACCATGTACACGTCAACCGGACGGCGTACATCAGTCAGCTCTAGGGTTTCCATCATCAATACCAGACGCTCTAGACCCATAGCAAAGCCAACGGCCGGTGTCGCTTTGCCGCCAAGTTGCTCAACCAAGCCATCATAGCGGCCACCGCCACATACCGTACCCTGCGCACCAAGGCTCTCGGTGATCCACTCAAATACTGTACGGTTGTAATAGTCTAAACCACGTACAAGACGTTCATTTACCTGGTATTCGATACCAGCAGCGTCCAATAGTTCACACAAACCGGCAAAATGTTGTTTTGACTCGTCATCAAGGTAGTCAGACAGCTTAGGAGCATCAACCAACACAGTCTGGATGGCCGCGTTTTTGGTATCAAGTACACGCAGCGGGTTAGTGTGCATACGACGCTTGCAGTCTTCATCCAAAATATCGATGTGCTGCTCAAGGAAAGCAATCAATGCCTGGCGGTAGTCAGCACGGGCTTCAAGCGAACCGATAGAGTTCAGCTCAAGGCGAACATGCTTATCAATGCCCAGCTCACGCCACATGCGAGCAGTCATCATAATAAGTTCTGCATCAACGTCCGGGCCATTTAGACCAAAGACTTCCACACCGCACTGGTGGAACTGGCGGTAGCGACCTTTTTGAGGACGCTCGTGGCGGAACATAGGGCCGGTGTACCACAGACGCTGTTCCTGGTTGTATAGCAGGCCATTCTGGATGCCGGCACGTACACAGCCAGCCGTTCCTTCCGGACGCAAAGTCAGGCTATCGCCGTTGCGGTCCTCAAACGTATACATTTCCTTTTCAACAACATCCGTTACTTCACCGATTGCCCGACTAAACAAATGCGTCGACTCGACGATAGGCATACGGACTTCACTGTAACCGTAAGCGCTTACAACTTGTTTAATGGTCGATTCCACTTTCTGCCAAAGTGGAGACTGGGTTGGAAGGCAGTCGTTCATGCCTCGAATTGCTTGAATTTGTTTCGCCACGTTTATTCTCGTTAACCGATGGGGAATGGAGTTGAATATATAGGTTATAACGCAAATAGTGAACCGCCCCAACACGTGTAGGGGCGATTCTTGCTAATTTCGTTATTTTTCTGTCACATCTATGCGGTTTGCTGTATCCAGCATCGATGCTTTCGCGCGAATTTTAGCTTCCAGCTGCTCAATCACGTTATCGTTATCGAAACGCTCTTTCTGGCGCAGGCCGTCTTCATAAAACGCACTTTTGCGGTTACCACCAGCAATACCAAGGTGTGACACTTCTGCTTCACCCGGGCCATTGACCACACAACCGATAACCGAGACATCCATAGGTATTGTGATGTCTTCAAGTCGCTGCTCCAGCTCGTTCACAGTGCCAATTACATCAAACTCTTGGCGTGAACACGTTGGGCAGGCAATAAAATTAATACCGCGAGAGCGGATACGCAGGGATTTGAGGATATCAAAACCGACTTTGATTTCTTCAACCGGATCGGCTGCCAAAGAAACACGCAAAGTATCACCGATACCTTCAGCCAGCAGCATACCCAAGCCAACAGCGGATTTCACCGAACCTGCACGTGCACCACCGGCTTCGGTGATCCCCAAGTGGAGTGGCTGTCTGATCTGCTGGGCCAACCTGCGGTAAGAATCTACCGCCAAGAAGACATCAGATGCCTTCACGCTGACCTTGAATTGGTCGAAGTTTAGACGGTCCAGTATATCGACATGGCGCATCGCCGATTCCACCAAGGCATCTGGTGTCGGCTCACCGTATTTCTGCTGGATATCTTTTTCCAGCGAGCCACCGTTCACCCCGATGCGAATAGGGATGTTGTTGTCACGGGCGCAGTCTACAACCGCACGGATACGATCTTCACGACCAATATTACCCGGGTTGATACGCAGGCAATCAACACCGTACTCGGCGACTTTAAGCGCGATACGGTAATCAAAGTGAATGTCAGCCACCAGAGGAATATTCACCTGCTGCTTAATTAGCTTAAACGCCTCAGCCGCGTCCATGGTTGGCACCGAAACACGGACGATATCAGCACCGACATTTTCCAATGCTTGGATCTGCGCGACGGTCGCTGCCACATCGGTGGTGCGAGTATTGGTCATTGACTGCACCGCAATAGGTGCACCATCACCGATTGGCACATCACCGACATAAATACGGGTGGACTGACGGCGTTTAATTGGAGACTCGTTATGCATTACATCTACTCTTTACTGCGGCAGTTTCAATCGCGCCACTTTACCTGCAGGGTACCTGCTAAGATCAACAGGTTTACCTTTATAGCTCATGGTGACGACGCTCGGTGCACCTAGCACCACACGGAAAGGCTCACTGCCATCAAGCTTCAGGACATCGCCGGCTTTCTTAATACCAGTATCCAAGCGGCGACCATTGGCATCACGGATGTCGATCCAGCAATCACCGGTAAAACTCAGTTCAAGATCAGAACTGGCGACGACGGTTTCCTCTTCAGAGACCACCTCGTTCAACTGCTCGGCAGCCAAGCTGTCAGCGCTGTCTACATCGGCATCTGCCTGCTCTTGTGGTTCGGTAAAGCTGTCTTCGAAGCTGGCCTGAGGCTCAGGTTCGATCGATGGTAGCTGTACCTGTTGCTCAGCATCGACCGTACTCACGATACTCGCATTATCGTCCGAACCCGGCTCGGTGACTGCCGTCAGCACTGCTGTACTGCTGCCGTTGCCAGCATTGGCAATCGCCTCATCCAGCGCCTGCACCTCTGCAGGATCGGCGGTAAGCTCTGCTTCTGGGGTCATCTGCAAGCTCTGCCACCACCAGATCCCGGTCAAACCGACAAACAGGGCGCCCAGAGCCCAGGTCAATCGCATGATACGGCTATCGTGCGCTTCACGCTTGGTACGGCGTGAAAAGCTCTGCATCTCCTGCTCTTGAGGTTGAGCGTGACCTTGCTGGTCAAGTTTGGCCAGTATCTCAGCCTCATCAAGGCCGACAAATTTGGCATAGGAACGCACATAACCACGAGTAAACGTGGCCAGTTGCGCTTCTTCGAAATGGTTATCTTCGATATCGCTGACAACCGAGAGGCGGAGCCTCAATCGGCTTGCAACATCCTTCTGTGAATAGCCTAGCTTCTCTCGAGCCTGACGCAGCATATCCCCTGGAAGAATGATATCTTCTGTTGATCGTTCTTCGTTCTGTTCAGTATTCATTGGCTAGATATTTTTGATATTGCTGAGAGTTTGGGTATTGGGCTTTGAGAATACCAGCGTATTTATCCGCTTGGCTATCAGAGCCAGCCAGCTGCTCTAGCTGGATCAACAGCCAAAGGCTGTCGGCTTTATACCCGTATCTTTTGTTAAATTTAAACAGCCTGACGCGGGCTTCCTTGAAGTTCTGCGTCTCAATGTCCAACTTCGACAGATTCAGCATCGACCTTGCCCGGTATGGATCGTAAGACAAGGCCTTTTCAAAGTAGCCGCGAGCTTGTGGTTGGTTGCCTTGCTCTAGACTACACAGTGCTGCATTTTCATAACTGGCCGAAGTCAGGTAGTAATATGGTTGCTTGATAGCACGCTCAAATTCATTGATCGCATCATCATAGCGCCCCTGACTACACAAGAATACACCATAGTTGTTTCTTACATCGCCATTTTTTGGCGAATCTTTCAGCGCCTGGCGATACATGGTTTCAGCTGATTCAGGTTCGTCCACCCGCTGGTAGTAATAAGCCATCGCATTTTGCGCCCGGTAATAACGTGGCGCATAGCGCAGGGCGAGCTCAAAATTATCACGCGCCCGCTGCCATTGTCCTTTCTCTAAATACCCCAGCCCAAGAGTGACTCTGGCTTCTGAAGCCTCAATCTTGTTCATGCTCTGGGGAACATTGCCAGACTCGTCGACGGTAACACAACCGGCCATAAAACTACACAATAATAGGTACATCGTCCATCGCACCATCCCAATCTCACCTTAATATCCATATTAATGTGCAGCCAAAGCAGATATCCTCTCCGCCTTGGCTAGGTAATTTTCTATTAGACTGATTTTACCGGGATTTGTTCAGCTTTTTGAGCCTTAGCTTGCGTGCGTTTCGTGCGGTCAATCACATCACCTACCAATTGTCCGCATGCCGCATCGATATCATCGCCACGGGTCTTACGAACGGTTACCGTAAAGTCGTATTCCATCAACGTTTTCATGAAACGGTCAATACGAGAGTTACTCGGCTTCTTGTACGGAGAACCTGGATAAGGGTTGAATGGGATCAAGTTCACCTTGGCCGGCGTATCTTTCAATAACACACCCAACTGACGCGCATGTTCCATATCATCATTAACATGATCAAGCAGTACGTATTCCACGGTCACACGGCCACGGTTTGCATTGGATGAATCAATGTAACGGCGAACCGACGCGAGAAAATCTTCGATATTCCAACGATCGTTGATTGGCATGATTTGCGAACGCAACTCATCGGTTGGTGCGTGCAAAGAGATCGCCAGTGCCACATCAATAGTGCCCGTCATCTGGTCAAGGCCTGATACAACACCTGATGTTGATACCGTAACGCGGCGCTTAGAAAGACCAAAACCAAGGTCATCAAGCATGATTTCAAGTGCTGGGATCAGGTTCTTCATGTTCAGCAGCGGTTCACCCATACCCATCATGACAATGTTGGTAATAGGGCGACGACCGGTTTCTTTCTCGATACCGATCTCTTTAGCAGCACGCCAAACCTGACCAATGATTTCCGACACGCGTAGGTTACGGTTGAAACCCTGCTGGGCCGTTGAGCAGAACTTACATTCCAAAGCACAACCTACCTGAGAGGACACACACAATGTCGCACGGTCCTCATCAGGAATGTAGACCGTTTCCACATCCTGATCACCGACTTTCATCGCCCACTTGATAGTGCCGTCGCTCGAGTGCTGGGCCTCTGCGACATATGGCGCACGAATTTCTGCCACTCGTTTGAGTTTTTCACGCAATTTCTTGTTGATGTTCGTCATCTGATCGAAATCATCACAACCGAAATGATAAATCCACTTCATTATCTGATCGGCGCGGAAGGCTTTTTCACCCAGTTCATCGGCAAAATACTTACGCAGCCCCTTGCGATCAAAATCCAGCAGATTTGTTTTAACAGTTGTCATCGGTTGTTGCCTCTTTAAATTACGTGACGTTATCTGTGCCTTGGGCATACCGGTGCACGGTATACGACAGGACCTTTAAGCCCAAACTGTGGTCATGCGCTATGAAATAACCCACCTGTTGTCAGTTTGGTTTTATACCCGGGTAACTGCAAGGTGCCTATTCCAGCGAAGATTACCTGAAGCCCCTGAGTATAAGGCGCGAAATTGTACAGGCTTTGGCAGTGAGATGCCACTTGTTCACTCAGCAGGGGTATCGCGGACAAATAAAAACGGGAAACCTTGGCTTCCCGTTTCTTTACTTAAGGCTTAACCTCGTCGCTTAATCGCGAGCACAAATCTCGTCATCAGCAAAGAAGTAGGCAATCTCACGTGCAGCAGACTCTGGGCTGTCTGCGCCATGTACCGAGTTATGACGCAGGCTGAGTGCATAGTCGGCACGCAGGGTACCGCATGCCGCATCTTCCGGGTTGGTCTTGCCCATCAGCTCACGATATCGCACCACGGCATTGTCACCCTCCAGCACCTGAACCATCACCGGCCCCGACGTCATAAAAGCCACCAGATCATCAAAAAACGGCTTACCCTCATGCTCGGCATAAAAGCCTTTGGCCTTGTCGGCATCCATGCGGATCATTTTTGCAGCGACCACATGTAGCCCCGCCTTTTCGATTCGGTGATAAATAGCACCAATCAGATTACGCTTAACAGCATCTGGCTTTACGATTGAGAATGTTCTTTCAATTGTCATTATTATAGTTCCCTCTGGCTAAAATCTACGGCTAAAGCAGCATCGCTGCAATGTTGGCAACCCCAACTCCCGTCGCACCAGCCGCCCAGCGGGCGTCCGCGCTATCTCGGAAGCAAGCCGCCAAATCAAAATGAACCCAACCGCAATTGTCAGTATCAACAAAACGCGACAAAAAGGCAGCCGCATTGGATGCACCACCCATTCCGCCACCTTTCTGCACCCGGCTATTGGCGGTATCTGCGTAGTATGACGGGCAGTTGGCCTGATGCCAGCTCTCCAACGGCAACGGCCATGCTGGCTCATTGACCAAGTCAGACAACTGCTGTGCTTTGAATACCAGCGCCTTGTCCAAGCCAAACAACGCATTATAGTCAGTTCCCACCGCCATCATCGCAGCGCCGGTCAGGGTCGCCGCATCAATGATGAGTGGCGCTTTGGTTTCACTGGCAGCAATCAAACCATCCGCCAGTACCAAACGTCCCTCGGCATCGGTATTTACAATTTCTACGGTCTGGCCATTCTTGTACGTTAGCACATCACCTAGTTTATAGGCGTTTCCGGCAATCATGTTTTCGGCACAACACAAGATCAACTTCACACGTTGACGTAAACCTTGCTCTATCGCATAGCCCAACGCTGCGGTTACCGTGGCGGCACCGCCCATGTCGCACTTCATGGTCACCATGCCAGCGCTCGACTTAATGCTATAGCCGCCCGAGTCAAAGGTGATCCCCTTGCCGACCAAGCACGCCGATACTGGCGCGTCGGTATCCCCTGTTGGGTTGAAGTCCACAGTCAGCATGACCGGTGGACGGCTGCTGGCTCGGCCCACACTGTGGGTACCAATCCAGCCTTGTTCGGCTAGGGCATCGCCAACGACAACCTCGTGAGAAAGGGCTTCGCCAGCAATCGACGACAAGAAGGATAATGCTTCATCCGCCAACTTCTCCGGATACATGTCTTCCGGCGTAGCATTTACCACCTTGCGCACCCAGTCGGCACTGCGACGGCGAGCGTTGAGCAACTCCAGTTCGTCCTCATCGATAGAGGCCCAGCGCAACTGGACCTCGGCTTTCGGTGTTGCGAAACCACAATAAAACGCCCACTGGCGCTCATAACTCCAGCCTTCACCGTCAAGGCTAGCTTGCGTGATCCCTTGCGACTGTAGCTGACGAGCAGCCTGTTGAATACGGCGGAGCGGGTACTCACCAGCAAAATGTACAACGGCACCCTCGGCTTCATACGCCACCAATGCCTTTTCTCCCCATACTCCCGAGTGTGGGACTGACGATAATGAAATCTTTAACATTCTTTCTTCCTGAAAAGCTGCCGCTCATTGGCAGCAACATTATATTTTTAGTTTTAGTCTTGTTCGTGGTCACACAGGATATTTGCTAAGGTGCGGACCCCCATCCCTGTCGCTCCTGCCGCCCACTTATCATTGGCAGATTTGCGATAGGTACCACTGGCATCAATGTGCATCCAGCCATTCTGGTAATCTTCAACAAAGTAAGACAGGAAAGCCGCAGCAGTGCTGGCTCCCGGAAGGAATTCACCCTGTGAGATATTGCTCAGATCTGCAAAATTCGACGGCATCATCGCGCGGTGTTGTTCAGCCAGCGGTAACGGCCATAGACCTTCATTTTCATCACTGGCTGCCATCAGGGCTTTCTGGGCCAAACCGTGATCGAAGCTGAACAGCGCATGGTAGTCATTGCCCAGTGCATTCTTCGCCGCACCGGTCAGAGTGGCACAGTCAATGATCAGTTCTGGGTTCTGGCTACTCGCATAGATCAGACCGTCAGCCAGTACCAAACGGCCTTCGGCATCGGTATTGAGCACTTCAACGGTTTTGCCATTCTTGTAAGTAATGATATCGCCCAGCTTGAACGCGCGACCTGATACCATATTTTCGGCACAACACAGGATCAGCTTGATACGCTTGTTGGTACCACGGGCAATAGCCAGTGCCAGCGCACCGGTAGCCAACGCCGAGCCCCCCATATCAGCCTTCATCGCAATCATACCGGCAGAAGGCTTCATGCTGTAGCCACCTGAATCAAACGTAATACCCTTACCTACCACACACGTGTGTACAGGCGCATCGGCATTACCGGTTGGATTGTAGTCAAGGCGCAGCATTGCTGGTGAGCGCTCAGAACCACGGCCGACGGTATGGATACCGTTCCAGCCCTCATCCAACAGGTCGTTGCCCTTGATAATTTTGTAAGTCACATGCTCCGGCGCTAGTGACTTGATCAGCTCCCCAGCTCGGGATGCCAGTTGCGAAGGACGAACCACTTCTGCTGACTGATTGATAATATCGCGAACCCAGTTGGTTGCCATTAGGCGTGCCTGCAGCTCAGCTTCATCAGCATCTGACAGCCCGCTCCAGCTTATCTCATTCCCCGGTTTGGCATTGCGGTGTCCCTGCACAAAGGCCCAGATACATTCCAGATCCCAGCCGTCACCAATTAGCTCGATGTTCTTGATACCTTGCGCATCCAGTTTACGGCCAGCACGTTGAATGGCAGGCAATGCATTTTCTTCTGTCAGGTGGACTACCGCACCATCAGCTTCGAAGGTTACTAGGGCATTTTCGCCCCATTTAGCGTCAGCTGCTTCCGTAGACAGTAGCACACTCATTTTGGCAGACATGAAAGACTCCTTGGATTGTTGTTACTCCACCATGTTACGGCGCAGTAACGGGATGTGATAGGACGAACCTAACGCCTGAATACATTATCTTGCACGCATTTAGATAACAAATACATGACAATGGCGTTACCCGTTATAACAGATGTTATTGGGGCGCATTTCGGCATTACAAGGGGTTTCACAGCGATTTCAGCACGTTCCGGGCTGTCTTCCCTAGCAAGACAAGACATGACAGATGAAAATAAGGCCATTGATCCAATTTTCAGGATTTATCTTACTCTGCCTTGGTTAATGTCAAGAAACAAGCTGTTTACAACGAGAGTAGGAGCAAGATCATGGCGGGGGAATTAGTGGGAAGGGCGTTTGGAAGAAAGCGGGTTAATCCGCCTCTTCAATCCAGTACATCTGTACGGCTTCGAGCACCCGCTCGCTGCAATGCTCGGGATCATCATCAAATGCCTCCAGTGCCAGGATCCATTCCCTTAAATCAGTAAAACGTAGTGTCACCGGATCAACATCTGGGTGTTGCTCGGACAGCTCGATCGCCAACTCCCGCGAGTCAATCCACTTCAAGCCCATAACGACCTCCTATTCTTCCGTCCATAGCCTTTAGCCAGAATAATTTTTGTTTGGTATTAGTGTAGCTAACCGCAAAGCAGTAACATAAAAAAAGCCCTGATAAATTCACCATCAGGGCTTTCAATACATATCCGTGGGTATTAGTGATTTTCCGACGCTAGGTTCAACGTGTATTTCGGAATTTCCACCACCAAATCCTCATCGGTTACTTTAGCCTGGCAGCCCAAGCGTGATTCAGGCTCCAGTCCCCATGCCTTGTCCAGCATGTCATCTTCCAGCTCATCACTTTCTTCTAGTGAATCAAAACCTTCGCGCACAATACAGTGACACGTGGTACACGCACAGGATTTTTCACACGCATGTTCAATGCCAATACCGTTGCGCAGTGCCACGTCAAGAATAGTTTCGCCTTCTTGCGCTTCTAGCACTGCCCCTTCCGGGCAAAGCTCATCATGGGGTAATACAACAATTTTAGGCATGCCTAAACCTCATCTATCGACTGACCAGCCAGTGCACGGCGGATAGACTGATCCATCCGGCGTGATGCAAATTCCTGACTCGCCTTATCTGTTTTCTTAATTCCGGCTTCAATCGCGTAAGGGTCAGTACCCTGACGCAGCTGAACCAGCTCCATCATGACGGCTTCCAGCTCGTCGCGCTCTTCTTTGCTCAGCAGGGATTCACCATCCTGAGCCAGCGCTGCAATCAACCCTTCCAGAACACGATCCGCTTCCACTTGTTGTTCGGCAAGTGCGCGGGCGTCTTTATCGTTCTGGGCAAAAGTCATTGAATCGCGGAGCATCGTCGCGATCTCATCATCACTCAGGCCGTAAGACGGCTTAACCTGAATAGAAGATTGTACGCCACTGCTCTTCTCCATCGCGGTTACTGACAGCAAGCCGTCGGCATCAACTTGATAGGTCACACGAATGTGTGCAGCACCTGCAGCCATCGCCGGGATACCACGCAAGGTAAACCGTGCCAACGAACGACAATCACTGACCATTTCACGCTCGCCCTGTACCACATGGACTGACATCGCAGTTTGACCGTCTTTGAAAGTCGTGAATTCTTGGGCACGGGCAACAGGGATAGTGGTGTTGCGCGGGATAATCTTTTCAATCATGCCGCCCATGGTTTCGATACCCAAAGACAGCGGGATCACATCCAATAGCAACATATCAGCATCTGGCTTGTTACCCGCAAGGATATCAGCCTGAATCGCTGCGCCAATTGCCACGACTTGGTCAGGGTCAATCGATGTCAGCGGATCTTTACAAAAGTAGCCGCCCACCATTTCACGAACCAAAGGCACGCGGGTCGAACCACCGACCATGACAGTTTCAATCACCTCATCGGTTGTCACATCGGCGTCCTTCAACGCACGACGGCATGACATCAAGGTCTTTTTAACCAGCGGTTGGATCATGGCATTGAACTGCGAACGAGTCACATTCCCCTGCCAACCCAACACATCAACCGCGACCTCGTCAGCATCAGACAATGCTTCTTTGGCTGCCTGTGCCGCATCTTGCAGTTTACGCTGTACAATCGCATCACGTTCTGTAATACCGGCTTGCTCGGCTAGCCAATCCGCCAATAGGTGATCAAAATCATCACCACCCAGAGCCGAATCACCACCTGTTGCCAACACTTCGAATACGCCTTTCGACAATCGAAGAATGGAAATATCAAACGTACCGCCACCCAAGTCATAAACGGCAATCACCCCTTCTTGACCTGAATCCAAACCATAGGCAATCGCAGCGGCTGTTGGCTCGTTGAGCAAACGAAGTACATTAAGGTTAGCCAGTTTGGCGGCATCTTTTGTACCGGCACGCTGAGCATCGTCGAAGTAAGCAGGGACAGTGATCACCACACCTTCAAGTTCACCGCCAAGGGTGTCTTGAGCACGTTGATTGAGCGTCTTCAAGATTTCCGCTGACACTTGCACAGGATTAACATCACCGCCACGGGTGATCAACTGTGGCAACCCGTTATCAGTTGCACTGAACTGGTATGGCATATGCGGATAACGCGTTTGAATATCAGCCAGCGAGCGACCCATCATACGCTTAACAGAAATGATGCTATTGACCGGATCCTGCTGGGCAATCTCGCGGGCCTCATGGCCGACAACAATGCCGCTTTCGCTGTAGTGAACCGCCGATGGCAAAATCGCCCGGCCGTGGTCGTCTTTCAGGGTTTCCGGAACGCCGCTGCGTACTGCAGCCACGAGAGAGTTAGTAGTCCCCAGATCAATACCCACCGCCAATTTATGTTGGTGCGGCGCAGCGCTTTGACCGGGTTCAGCAATCTGTAACAGTGCCATTTTCGTTCCTGTGGTGTTTATACCGGGCTTGGATAAAATCAATCAAGCAGGCTATCTTCCAAGCGCTCAACTTCTTCCCGCAGCTTAACAATAAATTTTAGCTTGCGCACGGCGTCAGCCGCCACTTCCCAGCGTTCATCAACAAGTAATTGTTCAAGCTCAGTCAACTGTGCTTTGTAGAGCGTAGAGGCGTGCTGCTCAAAATCAAACAACGCGCTTTCTGGATCACTCGATTCAGGGATCTCTTCCAACTCTTCACGCAATTCCATTTGTTGCATCAAAAAGGCCGGATCCTGCAGCGTTTTGTTCTCACTGCGGATATCAACACCGTTGACCGACAACATGTACTCGGCACGGGAGATAGGGTTTTTCAATATCTGGAAGGCATCGTTGATCTGCGCGGCTTTCTGGACTGACAACAAGCGGTCTCGCTCGGAAGCCGTAGCAAATTTGTCTGGATGGAAATGACGTTGCAATTCGCGGAACTGAGTTGCAAGAAGGCTACCGTCCAGCTGGAACTGAAAAGGTAGCCCAAAGAGTTCGAAATGATTCATATCGCGTGAGTTTCTGTAAAGACTGAGTCTAAAATAACTGAACCTGATCCTCCCTTAAATAAAGGCAGCAATCAGGTCCAATTGGCTCAGCGATTATACGTTGAAGCTTTCACCACAGCCGCATTCGCTGGATACGTTAGGGTTGTTGAACTGGAAGCCTTCGTTAAGACCTTCTTTGGCAAAGTCCAACTCGGTGCCATCCAGATATACCATACTCTTGGCATCGATGATGATCTTCACCCCTTTTTCTTCAAAGATCTGATCACCTTCATCTAGCTGGTCGACAAATTCCAGTACATAAGCCATTCCCGAACAACCTGAGGTCCGGACACCTAACCGTAGGCCGATGCCTTTCCCTCGGTTTTCCAGGAAACTAGCTACGCGACTGGCTGCCGCTTCAGTAATCGTTATGGCCATACAACAACCTTTAGAAAATTAATGTTCTTCGTGTTTCTTTTTGTAATCGCTAACTGCTGCTTTAATAGCGTCTTCCGCTAGGATTGAGCAGTGAACTTTTACAGGTGGAAGCTCAAGTTCCTCGGCAATTGCAGAGTTCTTGATACTTGCAGCTTCGTCCAACGTCTTACCCTTAACCCACTCAGTGATCAATGAGCTTGAAGCAATCGCAGAACCACAGCCGTACGTTTTGAACTTGGCATCTTCGATAATACCTTCTTCAGTCACTTTGATCTGAAGTTTCATAACGTCACCACAGGCAGGTGCACCTACCATGCCGCTACCTACGTTTTTGTCGCCTTTATCAAATGAGCCTACGTTACGTGGGTTCTCATAATGATCAATAACTTTTTCACTATATGCCATGACAGTTTCCTCGAATACGTGGTGATGACCGCAAGATTAGTGGTGTGCCCACTCGACCGTGTTCAGGTCAATACCTTCCTTATACATATCCCATAGCGGAGACATGTCACGTAGTTTCTCTACCGCACCGCGGATCTGTGAAACTGCGTAGTCTACTTCTTCTTCTGTCGTGAAGCGACCGAAAGAGAAGCGAATTGAGCTGTGTGCCAGTTCATCGTTCAAGCCAAGGGCACGAAGAACATAAGATGGCTCCAAGCTGGCTGATGTACATGCAGAGCCTGATGATACTGCAAGATCCTTCAGTGCCATCAGTAGTGATTCACCTTCAACAAACGCAAAGCTGATGTTTAGGTTGTTCGGTACACGTTGCTCAAGATCACCATTGATAGTCATCGCTTCAAGACCTTCAAGACCTTTCAGCATACGTTCACGCAAAGCAAGTGCGTGTTGGTAATCTTTGTCCATCTCTACTTTAGCAATGTGGCAAGCTTCACCCATACCCACAATTTGGTGAGTCGCTAGCGTACCAGAGCGGAATCCACGCTCATGGCCGCCGCCGTGCATTTGTGCTTCTAAACGGATACGTGGCTTTCGACGAACGTAAAGAGCACCAATACCTTTAGGGCCGTAAATTTTGTGCGCAGACAAAGAGATCAGGTCGATTTTCATTTCCTGAACATCGATTGGCAGCTTACCTGCTGACTGAGCAGCATCAACGTGGAAAATCACTTTCTTGTCACGACATAGCTCGCCGATAGCGGCAATATCTTGGATAACACCGATTTCGTTGTTCACGTGCATGATTGAAATCAATACCGTGTCTTCACGCATCGCGTCACGCAGCTTAGCCATGTCAATCAAACCGCTTTCTTCCGGCTCAAGATAAGTCACCTCATAACCTTCACGCTCTAGCTGGCGACATGGATCAAGTACTGCTTTATGTTCAGTCTTACAGGTGATGACGTGCTTGCCTTTCTTACCGTAGAAATGGGCCGCACCTTTGATAGCCAGATTGTCTGACTCGGTAGCACCTGAAGTAAATATGATTTCGCGTGGATCGGCGTTCAGCAGTTCAGCAATTTGCTCACGGGCGGTATCAACCGCCTCTTCAGCCTGCCAACCGAAGCGGTGAGAACGAGAAGCCGGATTACCGAAGTTTCCATCCATGGTCATGCATTGCATCATTTTTTCTGCAACGCGAGGATCTACTGGGCAAGTAGCGGAATAATCAAAATATATTGGCAGTTTCATCTTCATCTCCGAAAACACGGACGTCTGGTCTCTAGGAGCGAACATCGACACCGATTACGGTGCTGTCGTGTGTATTTTTATGTCCAAATGACGACTTAGTTAGAACCTGATCCTGACGATCTGATATTTCTTGTACGTCATTATCTTGCATCAACTCACCAAGAGTGATGTTGTTCAAAAAGCCGCTGATACGGGAGCTTAAATCACGCCATAGCGTGTGTGTCAGGCATCGAACACCACCTTGGCAATCAGCTTTGCCGTGACACTTTGTCGCATCAACCGACTCATCGACCGCAGCAATTACCATCCCTACAGCGATATTGTTGGCATCTTCGCCGAGGCGATAACCCCCACCTGGTCCACGAACACTGGCAACAAGGCCAGCCTTGCGCAAGCGAGAAAATAACTGTTCCAAATAGGACAACGAAATCCCCTGTCGCTCTGAAATATCAGCGAGAGGAACCGGACCATCCTGAGAGTGCAAAGCCACATCTAACATGGCCGTGACTGCGTATCTTCCTTTTGATGTCAATCTCATAACACACCGCTACCCACGTTTGTCTATGAGAGGGAGTGTCGCATACCCGACTAAAATGGTCAAGTATTTACCTGACTGTTTTAGTCAGGTTTTTAACCATAAAGTTAATGTGTCTATTTGTCTTTATGTTCGAGCGATTTTTCAACCGAGGATAAGATACCGCGCAGAATATTCAACTCCTGGGACTCAGGGCGAGCACGGGTAAATAAGCGACGAAGCTTCGCCATTACCATGCCAGGGTGCTTCTTATTGATAAACTGAGTTTGCTTGGCCACTTTTTCAAGGTGCTCGTAGAACATTTCTAGCTCTGCGGCACGCGGGTACTCTTCGACCAACCCATCGTTGGCGTGTTTTTGTTGCTCGAGAAACGCCATGCGCACTTCATAGCTAACAGTTTGCACCGCCATCGCTAGGTTTAACGAGCTGTATTCTGGATTCGCAGGGATATAGACGTGGCAATGACAGCGCTGCAGCTCTTCATTGGTCAACCCTGTTCGCTCACGGCCAAATAAAATAGCCACATTGTGGGACGGCGCCTCAGCAATGGTTTTGATACCGCATTCACGAGGGTCTAGCTGTGGCCATTCAAGGGTACGTGATCGTGCACTGGAGCCGATAACCAAACCACAATCGGCAACTGCCTCATCAAGGCTAGAGACAATTCGTGCTTGCTCAACAATATCGGCTGCACCCGCCGCCAACGCGTAGGTTTTCTCATCAACCTCACAGGCTGGATCAACCAAAATCAGGTTGGTCAATCCCATAACTTTCATCGCTCTGGCCGCAGAACCAATATTTCCGGGATGCGATGTTCCCACAAGAACTACACTGACTTTATCTAACATAGGAGGTGCAACTTTCAACTCTATCAATCGAACCGACAGATTTTAACACAGAGATTTTAAAAATGGTGAAAACATGTAAAAACTTTATACCTAAACGAGCTCAGTAGTGGGGAGGATCCTGGCCATTGACTTTACAGCGACTGCGCGAATAAAAAATAACCACTTCCCTTTTGCCCTAGCTCTGATATACTCGCCGCCGCTTTTTAGTTCTTTAACATCCGTTGGGAAGATCCTATGCATCCTATGCTGAACATTGCCATTCGTGCTGCACGAAAGGCAGGTGACCATGTCATTAAATCTCTAGAAAAATCACAAGCTATTGAAGTTGCCAATAAAGGCAATGATGTTGTTACCAACATCGATAACGAAGCAGAAGCTATCATTATCGACACTATCCGTAAGTCTTACCCTGACCACTGCATCATTGCAGCGGAAAGCGGTACGATTGAAGGCAAGGACAAAGAATGTCAATGGATCATTGACCCAGTGGATGGCACCAAGAACTTCGTTCGTGGTTACCCTCACTATGCAATCTCTGTTGCACTACGCATGCGCGGCCGCACTGAAGTCGCAGCCGTTTACGACCCTATGCGTAACGAGCTTTTCACAGCTACTCGTGGCTCAGGCGCACAGCTAAATAGCCAGCGTCTACGTGCTTCTCAGCCTCGTGACCTTACCGGCACCACTCTAGCAACTGGCCTACCGTTTGATGCTAAACAGCACGCTGAAAGCTACATCAAGATTCAGAGCGCTCTATTCGTTGAATGTGACGATATGCGCCAATCAGGTTGTGCAGCTCTAGACCTATGTTACCTAGCAGCTGGCCGTGTTGACGGTCTATTCCGCCTAGGTCTTAAGCCTTGGGAAATTGCCGCTGGTGAACTAATCGCGCGCGAAGCTGGTGCTATCTGTACTGACTTCACTGGCAACACTAACTACCTTGTATCTGGCAACATCGTTGCTGGTAACGCTCGCGTAGTTAAGCCACTGCTTAGCAAAATCCGTGAACACGGTAGCGAAGCACTAGCGAAGTAATTCTCGCTAAGCCAAAACAACAAACGCCCCGGTGATGAAAATCACCGGGGCGTTTTTTTATATTTATACCAATCTGGATAAGTAGTTGATCAAGTATTTATGTAGGTTGGTATTAAACAACGTCACTTCTCCTGCGTACCAACAATGCCTTGCCCAATGAGGCGATTGTGGTAAAGCCGTAGACGCTACCATGCCAGGATCTTCAGCCGACAAGAAAGGCGCAAAACCGAATAGCCAATAGCCAATAGCCAATAGCCAATAGCCAATAGCCAATTCTACCCATAAAAAAACGGAGCACATTGGCTCCGCTTTTAATTCAAAGAGTTAATACACCACCATTAAGGCATGGCATCAAACTCTTCACCTTCTTTGTCTACTTGTGGTGGCATCAAGTGCTCACGGACAATACCCAGCTTAAGTGCCAGTGCCGAAGCGACGTAGATAGACGAGTAAGTACCGACAGTGATACCAATCAGCAAAGCTGCGGCAAAACCGTGGATCATGGTACCGCCTTTCAAGAACAGCGCAATAACCACAAACAAAGTGGTCGCCGAGGTGATCAAGGTACGGCTCAGGGTTTGAGTCACCGAGTTATTCATGACCTCTATGGCATCACCCTTACGCATCTTGCGGAAGTTCTCTCGGATCCGGTCGAAGACAACAATGGTATCGTTGAGCGAGTAACCAACAACCGTCAGCAAGGCTGCTACGATAGTCAGGTCGATCTCGATCTGAGTAAACGAAAAGATACCGATGGTGATAATCACATCGTGCGCCAATGCCAGTACTGCACCAGCCGCCAGACGCCATTCGAAACGAACGGATACGTATAGCAAGATACAGATCAGCGACACCAAGATCGCCAAGCCACCCGCTTCGGCCAGTTCGTCCCCAACATTCGGGCCAACAAACTCGATACGGCGCATTTCTACTGGTTGACCGGTACCCACTTTCAATGCATCGATGATCTGGTTACCCAGCTTCTCGCCTTTTGCATCTTCACGCGGCTGAAGGCGAACCATGACATCCCGTGCAGTACCGAAGTTCTGCACGATGGCATCACCAAAACCTGCATCTTCCAGCGATTCACGGATCAGGCCTAAATCGGCAGGCTGTTCGAAGCCCACTTCAATCAGAGTACCGCCGGTGAAATCCAAGCCCCAGTTTAGTTTCTGGGTGGTCACGGTACCAATGGCCGCGAGAATCATAAGAACCGAAAGGACAAATGCCACTTTCGACCAGCGCATAAAGTCGATCACCTTATCCGCTTTCATTATCTGAAACATGTCAGCGTCTCCTTAGATCGACAGTTTATCGACGCGCTTACCGCCGTAAACCAAGTTAACCAGTGCACGAGTACCAATAATGGCCGTGAACATGGAAGTCAAAATACCAATTGATAACGTCACAGCGAAACCTTTAATCGCACCGGTACCCACGGCAAACAAGATAATTGCAGTGATCAAGGTGGTAATGTTGGCATCGGCAATTGTACTGAAGGCATTGGCATAACCCTGCTGAATCGCATGCTGCGGGCTGCGGCCCTCACGAAGCTCTTCACGGATACGTTCGAAAATCAGTACGTTGGCATCAACCGCCATACCTACCGTCAGAACGATACCGGCAATACCCGGCAAGGTCATGGTTGCGCCCGGGATCATCGACATCACACCGATAATCAGTACCAGGTTCATCAATAGCGCCATATTGGCAAATAGACCAAAGCGACGGTAGTAAATAAGGGTAAACAGCATAACTGCAACCATACCCCAGATCATCGCCTGGATACCCATATCAATGTTCTGCTGACCCATTGATGGACCAATGGTACGTTCTTCGACAATTGAGATAGGAGCAATCAGTGCACCAGCTCGTAGCAGTAGCGCCAAGTTATGGGCTTCAGCCTGCGAGTCGATACCGGTAATACGGAAGTTACGGCCTAGCGCAGTCTGGATAGTTGCCTGGTTAATCACTTCTTCGTGTTTTTCCAGGATAACCTTGCCACTTTCTTCACGCTCGCCACTGTCTTTATATTCAGTAAAGACAGTCGCCATCAGCTTGCCCACGTTATTACGCGAGAAGGCTGTCATCTTGCTACCACCTTCGCTGTCTAGCGAAATGTTTACCTGAGGGCGGCCATATTCATCGGCACTTGAGCTGGCGTCAGTAATGTGAGAACCCGATAGGATCACACGCTTTTTCAGCACAACAGGACGGCTATCACGAGTGAACTTCACTTCGCTACCCGGAGGAACACGGCCAGAAGCCGCTGCCGCTAGGTCAGCCGAGTTATCCACTTCACGGAACTCAAGCGTTGCTGTGGCACCGAGGATTTCCTTGGCACGGGCAGTATCTTGAACACCTGGAAGCTCCACTACGATGCGGTTGGCACCCTGGCGCTGAACCAATGGCTCGGCCACGCCCAGTTCGTTAACACGGTTACGCAGGATAGTGATGTTCTGGTCGACTGCGTAATTACGGATTTCCTGCAGGCGAGCATCGGTGAATGTCGCACTTAGCAAGAAGCCGCTAGTTGTGTCGGTAAACAACATATCCGGATGAAGACGCTGTAGCTCACGCTTGGCTTCTGCCAATTGCTCTACATTACGCAGACGAACTTCGACAGCCTCATCGGTTTTGCTGATTGCGCGATAACGAATTTTCGCTTCACGTAATTCGGTACGGAATGTTTCTTCTTGCTGGCCCAGCAATTTTTCCATTGCTGCGTCCATATCGACTTCCATCAAGAAATGCACACCGCCACGCAGATCAAGACCCAGTTTCATTGGGTTAGCGCCGATGGATTCAAGCCAGTCAGGAGTCGAAGCGGCAAGGTTGAGGGCGACAACGAAATCGTCACCAAGCTGTTCGTTAAGAATATCGCGAGCACTGATTTGGGTATCAGTGTCGTTAAAGCGGACCAGGACAGTACCGTTTTCGAAAGCGACTGATTTATAAGAGATTTGATTTTGTTCCAAATCTTCGGTGACGGCATCCAGCGTGGACATATCTGCCGAGGCGCCACGCGCCCCGGAGATTTGAATTGCTGGATCTTCACCGTATACATTGGGAAGTGCGTAGAGCAAACCGATAAGTAATGCGAACACTACCATCAGGTTCTTCCACAAGGGATAACGGTTTAGCACTGCAGTGATCCTTCAAAGCAAATTTTTACAGAGACTTCATTGTGCCTTTTGGCAGAACGGCAGTAACGAAGTCTTTTTTGATAGTCACTTCGGTAGTATCGTTCAGACCGATAACAATGTAGTCGTTTTCTTCAGAAACCTTGGCGATTTTGCCAACAAGGCCACCGCTGGTAAGCACTTCATCACCTTTGCCCATAGAAGACATCAGGGTTTTGTGCTCTTTCACACGTTTCGCCTGCGGGCGGTAAATCATGAAGTAGAAGATTACGGCAAAAAGGCCAAGCATGATAAATAGCTGCATACCGCCGCCCTGTGGTGCACCTTCCGCTGCCGCGTGTGCTTGAGAGATCAGACTCATTTACTAACGTCCTCGATTATTTGTTGTCATTTAATGGTGGAACTTCACGGTTGCGACGTGCATAGAATTCTTCTACGAACACATCGAAACGATCTTCTTCAATCGCACTGCGGATACTTTCCATCAAACGCTGGTAGTAACGCAAATTGTGGATTGTGTTAAGGCGCGCACCCAAGATTTCATTACATTTATCCAGGTGATACAGATACGCCTTCGAATACTTGCGACAAGTGTAACAGTCACAGTGCGGATCGAGAGGGGTTGTATCCGTTTTATGTTTCGCATTACGGATCTTGATCACACCTCCGGTCACAAACAGGTGGCCGTTTCGGGCATTTCGAGTCGGCATCACGCAGTCGAACATGTCGATACCGCGGCGAACACCTTCAACCAAGTCTTCTGGTTTACCCACGCCCATCAGGTAACGCGGCTTGTCTTCAGGTAGCTGCGGACACGTGTGCTCAAGAACACGGTGCATGTCTTCTTTCGGCTCACCGACAGCAAGACCACCTACCGCATAACCGTCAAAGCCAATTTTAGTCAGGCCTTCAACGGAAACATCGCGCAAGTCTTCATATACACCACCTTGGACGATACCAAACAGTGCATTTTTGTTACTAAGTTTGTCAAAGTGATTACGGCTACGCTGTGCCCAGCGCAGAGACATCTCCATCGACTTCTTCGCTTCGTCGTGTGTCGCCGGGTATGGCGTACACTCATCGAAGATCATAACAACATCAGAACCTAGGTCCTTTTGAATTTCCATCGACTTTTCTGCGTCCATGAAAATCTTGTCACCGTTTACCGGGTTACGGAAGTGAACACCTTCTTCGGTGATTTTACGGATATCGCCCAAGCTGAATACCTGGAAGCCGCCTGAATCAGTCAGGATCGGCCCCTGCCACTGCATAAAGTCATGCAGGTCACCGTGCATTTTCATGACTTCTTGGCCAGGACGCAGCCAAAGGTGGAAGGTATTACCCAGCAAGATTTGCGCGCCGGTTTCTTCCACTTCTTCCGGAGTCATACCCTTAACGGTACCGTAAGTACCCACAGGCATGAAGGCCGGTGTTTCTACCGTACCACGCTCAAACTGCAAACGACCACGACGGGCACGTCCCAGGGTTTTATCTAATTCAAATTTCACAAAGCCTCCAACAGCCAGAGAAACAATCTGACATAAATGTCCCCATCCCGCTAAGGTCAGGGACACAACAATGGCAGCACCAGCACACGCCAGTCCTGCCTAAACATACCTGCCAATAAGAGTGCAGGTGTTCCACTCCGCCCTAAAGCCTAGTGGAAGAATATGTCATCGTCTGGGCTTTTCGCCGAGAGATGAAACGTACAAAGGCCGCATTTTAACAAATGCAGCCTTAAGTAACACTGACTTCGTCAATGAAAAATACGATTACACGGTTTTGCGGGTAATGAACATCGAGTCACCATAGCTGAAGAAACGGTATTTATTTTCAACAGCTTGCTTGTAAGCGTTCATCGTATTCTCGTAACCGGCAAAAGCACTCACCAGCATGATCAGAGTAGATTCTGGCAAGTGGAAGTTGGTGATCAATACATCAATCAACTGGTACTCATAACCTGGGTAGATGAAGATTTCGGTATCGCCGAAAAATGGCTTCAGCTCTGTGCCTTTCTGCTTAGCATCTTGGGCGGCACTCTCCAGAGAGCGTACCGATGTCGTCCCTACCGCAATGACACGCTTGCCATTGGCCTTGGTGGCATTAATTGCCGTAACAACGTCTTCAGGCACTTCAACATATTCGGCATGCATGTGATGGTCGTTGATATTATCAACGCGCACCGGCTGGAAAGTTCCTGCGCCAACATGCAAGGTAACAAAGGCAAAGTTCACCCCTTTCGCCTTGAGATCTGCCATCAACTCATCGTCAAAGTGCAGGCCGGCCGTTGGGGCTGCCACCGCTCCCGGCTTGGCGTTGTATACCGTTTGGTAGCGCTCTTTATCAGAGTCTTCATCAGGACGGTCAATGTAAGGAGGAAGCGGCATATGGCCCACTTCTTCTAAGATTTCCAACACCGTTTTGTCGCTGTTAAAGCGGATTTCGAACAATGCGTCATGGCGGGCAACCATTTCTGCCTGATACTCATCATTCTCACCAAGGAACAATTCATTACCCGGTTTAGGTGATTTTGACGCACGTACGTGGGCAAGAATACTCTTGTCATCCAGCATACGCTCAACCAAGACTTCCATCTTACCGCCAGATGCTTTGCGACCAAATAAACGCGCAGGGATCACTCGGGTATTGTTGAACACTAACAAATCACCCGGTTCTACCAGATCCAGTACATCCTTAAAGCCTTTGTGCGCCAGTTGACCAGTATTACCGGTCAACTGTAACAAGCGGCTAGCAGTACGCTGAGGTTGTGGATAACGAGCAATCAGCTCATCAGGTAAGTCAAAGTCAAAATCGGAAACTTGCATCATTAGGGCCCTAAATTACAGCAGGCAGCTAGTATAGGCTGCCACACTGCAATATCAAGCAAAGATCACCTTGACAGGCCGGGGCTGGAGTCGATGCAAAGGCTAAATCGCAACGCGACGGCGTAACCCGATAACAACACTCAGCAATACCAAACTACCGATCCCTATCATTCCCCCCCCGCCGCTACTGCTATTACCTCCGCTGGCGACCGACTGAGAGCCTTCGACGGCATCACCCGCCCCGTCGTAATTGGCGAGGAAGGGATCAACGGCAAACTCCGGTGTCATCTGATTGAGGAAGCCCTGGCCTATTTCTCCCTCCAGCCAGGTCGTTTGACCCGCCACTTCCGAATAGACACCAGGCAGTCGCCCGGCACAGCCTTCGCCAAAGCTGACTAGCCCAACTAAGCGTAAACCGAAGTCGCTATCTCCAGCGGCAAGCGGATCCTGCCACACCAAAGGACCTCCCGAATCGCCGAAACAACTGTCTCTGCCAAGCGTAGGCGATACCGAACCTGCACAGAGGAAGATAGCCGCCTCGCTACTGTTGATATTGCTCCCCCACATAGAGTTAGAGCGACAGATATTATCCGGCACCCCTGAAAGCAAGGTTTGCTGAAGCCGGGTTGCCCCGGAGCTGGAATCATTGGCATCGGTGCTCCCCCAGCCGGATACCAATAGGTTAGGCTGACGCTCACCATCTGTTACCCAACCATTGGCAAAAGCCTCGTCAGCACGCTGCTGCTCAGCCGTAGAGGCGAGGCGAATAGGTAAGGCGTCGTCCGGTAAAGTGCTGGATAGCTTGAGGATGGCCATATCATTGGCAAACCGAGAAGAGTTGTAATTAGGGTGGAGTACGATTTCACTCACTGACACAGAATTTAGCGAGCCAGCACTGAATATACTGGTAATGCCAGCCCACACCCGTACATTTTCGGGTTTGGCCGTCTCGCTACCGTTTCGCATGCAGTGGGCGGCGGTCAATACAACATCAGCACTGATAACAACACCACCACAGATAAATGTCCTTTCGTCCGATCCCTCGCCGAACGTCATATTAAGGTAAGCCTGCCAAGGAATTTCATTCGTTCCAGACTCAATTCCACCAATAATTTTGGCTTGCGGCTCGGGGTCATCACTGTAAACAGAGAATGGAAACAACATCGCCCAAGACAGCAAAATAAACAGCAGCTTACGCATCGACTCATTCCTCTACGGCATCATTTTATTGAGTATACGACACAATCTCTTTTTTAACTTATGAGAAACAAATGAGAAACAGTGAAATAACTTGCCATTCTTTGACTGGCGTCATAGGTCGTGCAGTCAGGATTAGCTACATTCATAGAGAAAGCAAAATAAAGAAAGTTATACAGCCTGCAATGCGGGCAATAACAACAAATAGCTCACCGTTATTGAGGAGGCTCTATGTTTACCGTTTCCGACATGATGACGCCCTGCCCCCATACCTTGACCGCATCCCACACTCTGGCCGATGCCAAGCGGATAATGGCAAAACATCATATCCATCATGTACCTATTACCGACAAAGACAACCACCTTATTGGCTTAGTTAGCCAGCGAGATATCTTATCAGCGCAAGAGTCTAGTCTTGAGCAAATATCCAAAAGCACCTTTATCTCAGCTCTGGATATCCCCCTTGAGCAAACCATGCACCGTAACCTGAGAAGCGTCGAGCCGACGGCTGGGCTGAAAGAAGCGGCACTCTACATGCAGAAACACCAGATTGGCTGTTTACCCATTGTCGACCACAATAAACTAGTAGGGATCATCACTGATACTGACTTTGTCTCCATCGCCATCAATTTACTGGAGCTGCAAGAAGAGGTCGAACCGATTGAAAGCGACTCTGCATCCACCTACTGAAACATCAGCCAAGCACTGTGCCAGAAAGCCCAGCGATATTTAGCCGCGCATGAACTTTCTGGCTCACCTCCACCTTGCCCAGCAGTGCAATAGCCACCTCGCAGGTAACCTGCTAGCCGATTTCGTCAGGGGTGATCCCTATCGGCAATTCGAACAAGACATCGCAGATGGCATCAAGCTTCACCGCTTCATCGACAGCTATATCGATGCGATGCCGGAGGTACGCCAATGCCGGCAACTGTTTGGAGCGGACACCCGTCGGGTCAGCGGTATCGCCCTCGATATGGTCTGGGACCACTTTCTGGCTCGTCACTGGCAGCAATTCCACCCTCAGACACTGCCTGATTTTGTTCGCGAAGCCAGGGCCGAAGTCGAGCAATATCAACACAATATGCCAGAGAACTACCTCCTTACAGTGAACCGGATGTGGCAGCAAAACTGGCTTTTGAAATACCAGTACCCCGAGTCACTGGAAACATCCTTAACCCGGATGGCCAGCCGTAGGCCACGGCTCCACCAACTCGCCCTTACTCCCGCCGTTTTGATGATTAACTATAACGAGTTAGAGCAACAGTTCTTTTCGATTTACCCGCAAGTCGAACAGGCTGCAAAGCGCTTTCGACCTTGAAAAAAAGAGCGCCAATAAGGCGCTCAAAAATCAAAAATAGATTGTCAAAAATACTAGGAGGTTTGGTATACCAGTTATTTGAACTGCTCTTCCTCAGTCGAGCCAGTCAAGGCTGTCACCGACGAGTTGCCCCCCTGAATGGTATTGGTCATCTTATCGAAATAGCCGGTACCCACTTCCTGCTGGTGAGCGACAAAGGTATAGCCTTTATCAGCTGCTTCGAATTCTGGACGCTGCACTTTCTCGACATAATGACGCATGCCTTCGCCCTGAGCATAAGAGTGAGCCAGTTCGAACATGTTGAACCACATATTGTGGATACCAGCCAAAGTAATGAACTGGTACTTATACCCCATATCCGATAGCTCCTGCTGGAACTTAGCAATAGTCTCTGCGTCCAGATTCTTCTCCCAGTTGAAAGAAGGCGAGCAGTTGTAAGCCAACAGCTGGTCTGGGTACTGGGCATGGATAGCCTCGGCAAACTTACGTGCCTCTTCCAGACAAGGGGTGGCCGTTTCACACCAAATCAAATCGGCATAAGGTGCATAGGCAAGGCCGCGGGCAATCGCCTGATCAATACCGGCACGCACGCGGTAGAAGCCTTCTTGAGAGCGCTCACCGATAATAAAATCTTTATCGTATGGGTCACAGTCTGAGGTCAATAAGTCAGCGGCATTGGCATCGGTACGGGCAATAACCAAGGTTGTAGTACCTGCCACATCCGCAGCCAGGCGTGCGGCAACCAATTTCTGTACCGCTTCCTGAGTCGGCACCAGTACTTTACCCCCCATATGACCACACTTCTTCACAGACGCGAGCTGATCTTCAAAATGCACACCGGCTGCCCCGGCGTCAATCATGTTGCGCATTAGCTCATAGGCATTCAGTACACCACCGAAGCCGGCTTCGGCATCCGCGACAATTGGCAGGAAGTAATCGATACCTTCTTCAGGTGAGCTACCGGTTGACCATTGGATTTGGTCCGCACGGCGGAACGAGTTATTGATGCGCTTGACCACAGCCGGAACTGAATCTACCGGGTACAGCGATTGATCAGGGTACATGCTTGAGGCTGTATTGTTATCGGCAGCGACCTGCCACCCGGAAAGATAAATCGCTTCGATACCCGCTTTGGCCTGCTGTACCGCCTGACCACCGGTCAACGCGCCCAAACAGTTAACGTACCCTTTTTTTGCGTCACCGTTGACCAGATCCCACAGTTTGTCGGCACCGCGTTGGGCTATGGTGTTGGCCGGGGCAAAAGAGCCGCGTAGGTTAATGACCTCTTCCGCAGTGTAGGTACGCTTAACATGCTTCCAACGTGGGTTTTCCGCCCAGTCCTTTTCCAATGCTTCAATTTGTTGCTGGCGAGTCAATGTCATAATGATGTCCCTCGTTTCATTTGGCGATAATCGCATCACATTTTGTTATTGGCGAAACTGACTTTTTATTGGCCCGATAAGATTAAACGGTCACGGGCCTTTTCTCGTTATTGGCTTTTTTAATGTTGCTAATTGGTGTACTTATTTCTTTCAGTGCGACCTATCCACCGCTATGAAAGATACTCATAGCCCGGTAAGGTCAGGAAGTTAACCAGCTCATCACTGGTGGTCAGCTGTGACATCAATACCGCAGCCTCGTTGTATCTTCCCTGTTGGAAATGCTCACTGCCCAGCTCCTGCTCAAGCACTTGCATCTCATCTTTCAGCATTTGTTCAAACAGCGCTTTGGTTACCACACTACCGTTACTTAGCGATTTACCGTGCTTGATCCACTGCCAGATTGAAGCCCGTGAAATTTCAGCGGTCGCCGCATCTTCCATAAGACCGTAGATAGGTACACAACCATTACCGGAAATCCAAGACTCGATATATTGCACGGCCACACGAATGTTATGACGCATTCCCTCTTCGGTTCTGTCCCCTTGGCATGGCTCAAGTAGCATATCAGCGGTGATCGGAGCATCGTCGCTGCGCGAGATATCCAGTTGGTTAGTACGCGATCCTAATACCTCATCAAATACCGCTCTGGCGGTGCTGGCAAGCCCTGGGTGAGCAACCCAAGTCCCATCATGGCCGTTGTTGGCTTCCAGTGATTTATCGGTTTGGATCTTGTTAAGTACCCATTCATTACGCTCAGGATCTTTGGATGGAATAAAAGCGGCCATTCCCCCCATCGCAAATGCCCCACGGCGGTGGCAGGTTCTGACCAGCAGTCGTGAATAAGCATTGAGGAAAGGCTTTTCCATCGTCACGACTTGACGATCCGGCAAAATGCGATCGGGATGATTGCGCAATGTCTTGATGTAGCTGAAAATATAATCCCAGCGGCCACAGTTAAGACCCACAATATGCTCTTTGAGGCTGTAGAGGATTTCTTCCATCTCAAATACTGCTGGCAAAGTCTCAATCAGAACCGTGGCTTTAATCGTGCCTCTGGGCAGCTCAAAGGAATCCTCGGTATAGCTGAAGACTTCACTCCACCATGCAGCTTCCTGATAAGCCTGTAGCTTAGGAATGTAGAAATAAGGACCGCTGCCTTTCTCTAGCAGTTTCTGATAGTTATGATAGAAATACAAAGCAAAGTCGAGCAGGCAACCTGGAATGGGCTCCCCCTGCCAAAGCAGGTGTTTTTCAGGTAAGTGCAAACCACGCACCCGGCAGATCAACACCGCAGGGTCGTCGTTAAGTTGATATTGCTTGCCTGATTCGGGATTAGTGTAGGAAATCGTGCCGTTAACGGCATCTTTGAGATTCTGCTGCCCAGCGAGTACCTCTCCCCAAGCAGGTGCGAAAGAATCTTCAAAATCGGCCATGAAGACTTTGACATCGGCGTTGAGCGCATTGATCACCATCTTGCGCTCGACAGGGCCAGTGATCTCAACACGGCGATCCTGCAAGTCTTGCGGAATATTTTGTACAGTCCACTCGCTATTTCGGATTTCAGCGGTGTCTGGCAGAAAGTCGGGTAGGCTACCGGCGTCAATAGCAAGCTGACGGTGCTCTCGGGTCGCCAATAGCTCAGAAACCCGGCCAGCAAAGCGCTGTACAAGCCCCTCTAAGAAAGCCAACGCTTCATCATTGAGGATGTCAGCCTGCTCTGCCGATAACGGTGTCTGTAGCGATAGCTTCACTTCATGGTTAGTAGACATATCGTTTTCCATTCCTCACGCTCCCTTACGAATGTAACTTAATCACCACCCAAACCAAGTACGCTTTCGTCTACACGCAAACAAACTTGACTTTAACGCCCTATTTACGTTGCCGTAACATACGCCCAATTGCAAGACATGACAATTTGAGCTCGCTAGTGACAGCCCACTCATAACCATAAAAAACAATAACTTATTAAAAGTAGAGCAATAACTCAAAACACTGAATTGAAACAAATTTTAGGCAAAAACTCGGTTTTCATGACCGGATCTTAATTCCCGCCATTTCGTAACTACTTACGTAATTAAATTACACAAAACTATAATTCAAACACTTGTCCTGATTTGCGTTTCAAACATCGTTGATTTTTTTAAAAGCAGTTATATGCTTAAAAAATAATCATAAAGTAGACCAAAATGTCTATTTTTTATACACAGCAAGCATAGTACCTTAATCAACAGGTTTCATTTATTTTTAGAGCGAAACATAATAAACCTACAAATTAAAGGCAGTTTCATCAGATTGGGCTATTGGAAAATACCAACAGGGGATAAGAAATTAGCATTTTGTGCTGAGATAGACGGTTTTATCCAAGCACTTAATTCTCAGAAGGGAAATAAGACAAAGAAGCCGCAAAACTTGCGGCTCCATACTAAAAACTGGCGACAGAATGAAGTGCTTACAGTAATTCTTCGACAATATCAGCAAGTTGATGGAAGGTGCGGGTCCGGCTGGACGTCGGCCGCCATACTAAACCTATTTCGCGGTACGCTTCCTGACCCGGAGGTTCGACCACAACCAGATTTTGGTTATGCAGCAAACCATGATCAATAGCCATCTGCGGGATGAAGGTCGTTCCAAGCCCATTGGCGACCATTTGCACCAGCGTATGGAGGCTGGTCGCGGTGAACGGATTGATCTTCTCTTTGGTAGTCAGTTTACAAGCTGAAACCGCATGGTCGGTCAAGCAATGTTCTTTTTCTAGCAAGAACACTGACTCATCAGGTAAATCAGCATAGCGTAATGGCGTGGTAACCAGCTCAGCCTGATTACGGCTGATCACCATCTTGAAGGCATCACGACCGACCACTTGGCTATGCATGCCTTTAATCTCTACCGGCAATGCCAAGATCAGGACATCCATCTCGCCGCTGCGCAAAGCAGCCAGCAAATTAGTCGTAGTATCTTCGCGCAACAATAAGTTGAGATTCGGGTGCAACCGGTTCACTTCCTGTACCAAATCGCAGAGCAGGAAAGGGGCGATTGTCGGGATACACCCCACCCGCAACTGGCCTTCCATGCCATCTCCCATACAATTTGACAGCTCCATCAAATCTTGGCTTCTGGCTAGCAACTCCCTGCTACGGGCGACGACATCTTCGCCGGTCGAGGTAAAGACCAAAGACTTATTGTCCCTTTCAATCAGCTGACAACCTATCAGCTCTTCGAGATTCTGCACCCCGGAGCTCAACGTCGACTGACTAACAAAGCAACGCTTGGCTGCGTCACCGAAATGCCGGGTTTCAAATAAAGTCACTAAATAGTGCAATTGTTTTAGAGAAGGAAACTTGTTCATCGTAAATTTCGATTACATCAATCTATTTATTCCGCTTTTTTGAATTTATCAGTTTCGTTATAGTTTGTCTCGTCCAAACAGAGAGCCGACCGGAAAGGTAGGCGACAAACCGAATATTTAGGAGCACCAAAATGGTACTAGTAGGTCGTCAAGCACCAGATTTTACTGCTGCAGCTGTTCTAGGTAACGGCGAAATCGTTGATAACTTCAACTTCGCAGAATTCACGAAAGGCAAGAAAGCTGTTGTTTTCTTCTACCCACTAGACTTCACGTTCGTATGTCCTTCTGAGCTAATCGCTTTCGACAAGCGTTTTGAAGACTTCCAAGCGAAAGGCGTTGAAGTAATTGGTGTTTCTATCGATTCTCAGTTCTCTCACAACGCATGGCGTAACACTGCTGTTGAGAACGGCGGTATCGGTCAGGTTAAGTACCCACTAATCGCTGACGTTAAGCACGAAATCTGTAAAGCTTACGACGTTGAGCACCCAGAAGCAGGCGTTGCTTTCCGTGGTTCTTTCCTAATCGACGAAGACGGTCTTGTACGTCACCAAGTAGTTAACGACCTACCTCTAGGCCGTAACATCGACGAAATGCTACGCATGGTTGACGCGCTAAACTTCCACCAGAAGAACGGTGAAGTTTGTCCAGCACAGTGGGAAGAAGGCAAAGCAGGTATGGACGCATCTCCAAAAGGTGTTGCTGACTACCTATCTGAGCACACTGCAGACCTAGCTAAGTAATTAGCAATTAACACCACGCTCACGGTGTTAATCAGGCAACAAACGCAATAGCGTAAAGCCAAAGTCAGCCAATAGGCAAAAATAGAATGAGGCCCGGACACACCGGGCCCTTTTTGTATCTGGACGATGTCATTTTACCCACCTTCCACCTTACATCTTCCATTCGGTTTTTGATCTGACTAATCGTCTCAAAACCCAATATCATCTACACTGCTTGACACCCACCCCTTTGTACAGTCGTTGCTATGACCGTTGACCATATTGAAGTTTGTATCGACAACATTGAATCACTCCACCTTGCCCAGCAAGGCGGTGCCACCCGTATCGAACTCTGCTCTTCACTCACGCTTGGAGGGCTCACCCCCAATGCCGGATTAATGCAACTTGCCGCCAAACACGCCAAGGTGCCGGTTTACGCCATGATCCGCCCACGCCAAGGTGACTTCTTGTTCTCGAGCCAAGACAAGGAAATCATGCTGGCAGATGCCCATACTGCAAAACAGGCCGGGCTCGATGGGCTGGTGATCGGTGCGCTAAACAACGACAGTACCGTTGATGAGGATTTCCTTGCCGAGATCCGGCGCCAAGCCAGCGGAATGAGACTGACCTTCCACCGTGCTATCGACCAGTGCCTGGATCCAATGGCTGCCTTGGACATCATCATGAAGCATAACTGCGAGCGCGTACTCTCTTCTGGGCTCGAAGCCAATGCCTTCGACGGCATCCCAATGCTGCGCAAAATGGTGGCGCACTGTGGTGCACATGTCGCAATTATGGCGGGAGCCGGTGTCAATGCAGGCAATGTCGCACAAATAGTCCAACAGGCAGGTATCAGAGAAGTGCATTTATCGGGTAAATCCACCCGCCCTTCCAAGATGCGCAGCTATGCCAACTCTGCCCATATGGGCAATGCCGATATCGATGATTTCGCTATCCCGGTCACTGCACCTGATAAAATTGCTGGCGTGATACGTGCATTAAGCGCCCTTTAAATCACCGCGATTATGTGTGTCTTTCGAGGCCACTGGTCCATACCAATCTAGATAAGTCGTTGATCTCGTATTTATCTAGATTGGAAAAATAGTGCTATCTACCTCAAGCAATTCGCCATCTCATTCGTCAAATTCCAGTTTCCGAGTTACTCTTTTTCTATCAAGTTGAAGCTAAAATAGAGACTCGCTATGCCTTTTGTCCCACCAAAGAAGAAACTCCAAAAAAGCGATTACGACGCCGAGCTGGAACGGCTGCAAATTGAACTGGTCAAGCTTCAGGAATGGATCAAGCAAGAAGGTCTGAAAGTCGTAGTGGTCTTCGAGGGGCGAGATGCCGCAGGAAAAGGCGGAGTCATCAAGCGGATCACTGAAAAGCTCAATCCACGAATAAGCCGTATTGTCGCGTTGGCAAAGCCTACCGAGAGAGAGCGTACTCAATGGTACTTCCAACGCTATGTCGCACATCTTCCAGCAGAAGGTGAAATGGTACTGTTTGATCGCAGCTGGTACAACCGCGCCGGTGTCGAACATGTGATGGGATTTTGTAGCGATGATGAATACGAAGAGTTTCTCCGTTCCTGCCCAGAGTTTGAAAGGATGCTCAAACGCTCCGGGATCATCTTACTCAAATACTGGTTCTCCGTCTCAGACGAAGAGCAAGAAAAACGTTTTATGGAACGCATCAACACCCCGATAAAGCGCTGGAAGTTCAGCCCGATGGACTTGGAGTCCCGTAGCCGCTGGGCCGCCTACTCTGCCGCCAAAGATCGGATGTTCGCTTACACCGATACCAAGCAATGCCCTTGGTGGGTCGTCGATGCCGACACCAAGAAGAAAGCCAGGATCAATTGTATCTCCCACCTCTTGAGCCAAATCCCCTATCAGGATATCCACTACCCAGATATAGAATTACCAGAGGTCAATAAGGAAGGCTACATTCGAGCACCGGAAGAAAACCAGACCTTTGTTCCCGACTTGTTTGCTGATGAGTAAATGCATCAACAATAAAACAATGTTTTAATTGTTGTGTTTCATGTACTATTCCTGATATTCAGTAGTAAAGGAGTAATTGCACTCATGGCCAAGGATTTATCAGCAAATCTCGATTTAAACTTGCTTAAAACCCTACTGGTCATCTATCAGGAGCAAAACCTGCGCAAGGCATCAGAGCGCCTGTTCGTTACCCAGCCCGCCGTCAGTCATGCCTTGCAAAAACTCCGGCTGCATTTCGAGGACGATCTGTTTACCAAAACCCGTACGGGGCTGACTCCAACTCCCTATGCTAAACAACTCTGCCAGGTATTAGCACCGGCACTTGATGGGCTTTTCCAAGCAGTGAACACCAACCAGGAGTTTGATCCACAACAGCTCACTGGCAAATTGCGCATCGCGCTGGCACCACAGTTTATTTACGCATTAAGCAGTAAACTGTATTTAGCCATTCACCAACAAGCCCCCAATTGCCAAATAGAAGTATTTACCTGGAATGAAGCGACGTTTAGCGAACTACTCAATGGCCAGACCCATATTGCCCTTAATTATGATGTTGCTAATACCAGCAAAGAGCTCCATCGCAAGCCTATCCCAGCCAATAAACCGGTTGTTATAGTCCGAAGAGAACACCCGTATACGAAGTCAGAAATCGGCGTCCTTGATGGATATTCAGTTAAAGCAGTATGGGCCTGTTTGATCGTGCCGGAGCGAAATGAACTGCTGACCGATGTAGAACAGTACTATGCCCAACATAATCTAACAGCCAACATCGGTTTTCGCTCCAGTTCACCAGAGTCAATTTTGCAAGTGGTTAAACAGTCTGATCTCCTCTTTCCGACCCTCGATATAATGGTACCTGATGATCACCCCGACTTTCGTAAACTCAAAGCCCGCATCGACGGCCCACCCATTGATCACACCACCGTTTGCTATTATCACCAATCAAAGCAAAATGATCCTAAAACCCAATGGTTATTTAAGCTTATCGAAAGTTTGCTCCTCAAAACCAAAACGGCCGAACAATAAAAACACCATGCAATAAAACCCACTAATCAGTGATATCAACCAAAGTAATTAGATTGTGTACAGCGTTCAATTTAATATTCTTGCTATCGAAACGGGATAACACGTTTATCTGTACGCACCATATCTAACTAACTTTATGAGACTTCACATGAAAAAGACGGTTTTTGCTCTAACCATTGCTTCTCTGCTATCGGCTCCAGCTTTGGCATCAAAAGAAGGCTTCTACATTGGTGCTGACTTGGCATCTAACAGCCTAGATGGTGACTCATTTGATACCGGCGTTGGCTTAGTCGCAGGTTATGACTTCCAAGTGTCTCCTGACGTCGTAATTGGGGTTGAAGGTGAATACCGTCATTATGGTGAGGACAGCGAGTCTTACCTTGGTGACACCGCAAAACTAAAGGCTTACTCATACGGTATCAACGTAAAACCGAAATATTATTTCAACGACAACTTTTATGCCGGTGCCCAAGTAGGTCTGCACAACCTAGAAGAAGAGCTAAAGCTTACCATTGATGGGCATAGCGGAAAGTTTTCGGACAACAACACTGTCCTATCGCTTGGCGTAGAAGCTGGCTACGACTTCAACCGCAACGCTTCTGTCAAAGGCGGTTACAAGTCACTCGATTCAGACTACGGTAGCTTCTACATCGGCGCCAACTACAAGTTCTAACTCTTTCCAAGCTGGCGGTAGCATACCGTCAGCTCTCATACCAACCTACATAAATATTTGATCAGTCTTGCAGGTTAAAATCGCTGTTCTCTGCGTTAGATATTTTGTAATTAGAGCCACTAGAATGAAACCACGTATTATATTGTTACTTGCTGCACTACTCTCGACCAGTGCTTTTGCCAGTTCGGTTTCAGGGCCATATGTAGGTCTGAAGCTAGGATTTACCGATTACAGCAAGTCAACCCTACCTGGCCAATACGGCCTAACGGCAGGCTATGCGTTTGACATTACCCCAAGGGTAACAATGGGGATGGAACTCAATGCCACTGAGCTTGGAGATAGTATTTTCTTCAAAGGTTTTACTGGAATCGACTATAAAACCTATAGCTACAGTGCAGTATTGAAGCCCAAATACCACTTTATGGCATTAGGTCATCAACCTGGTTATGTTGCTGCAGTTCTGGGAGTAAGCCGAATCGAGGAAAGCCGAAAGTACTATGTTGGGGGAGGTGAATATCAAAAAGATCGCGATCAGGATACGACAGGAGTCTATGGCTTCGAGGTAGGTCGTGAAGTCACACTCAACCTTGATATCATTGGCTATTTCAATTACCAAAAAGCTGATTTGTTCGGTGAAGACAACTATTACCGTAGTTATGGAATGGGGATTAATTACCGGTTTTAGTTCGATAAATAATGGCTCGCCATTCACCGAATATGACGAGCCCCTCGAAACCGCTATTTAAGGATATTTTCCAACTCTTCCTGACTGGTATGGCGAATATCTTTACCCTTAACGAAATAGATAATGTATTCGCAGATATTCTGGCAGCGATCACCGACCCGCTCAATCGAGCGTGCCGACCACATTACCTGCAAGACATTCGGGATAGAACGCGGGTCTTCCATCATATACGTCATAAGCTGGCGGATTATCGCTTCATATTCACGGTCGATACGGTCATCTTCCTGATAAACATCAATCGCCGCCTTCACATCCATCCGGGCAAAAGCATCCAGTACCTCATGAAGCATACGTACCGCACTCTGACCCAATGCCTCCAACGACACCAACAAGTTATATTGCTTGTTAGTGAAGTTTTCCAGCGCCACTTTAGCAATACTTTCAGCGACATCGCCGATCCGTTCAAGATCCGTGATGGTTTTGATAATCGCAATCACCAAACGTAAATCGCTAGCCGTCGGCTGACGCTTGGCAATAATACGAGTGCAGGCTTCATCAATGGCCACTTCCATTGCATTAACCTTGTGGTCGTCTTTAATAACCCGGCGCGCCAATTCAATATCTTGCTTGTGCATTGCCTTTAGCGCATCGGCCAACTGCTGTTCAACCAACCCCCCCATCGCCAACACATGGGTACGAATACTTTCCAACTCGGCATTAAACTGGCCAGAGATATGACGGCCAAGGTTCAAACTATCCAACATTACTTTCTCCTTAACCGTATCGACCCGTGATGTAATCTTCGGTACGTTTTTCTTTCGGGGTGGTGAATATATCATTGGTACTGGTGTATTCCACCAGCTCTCCCATGTGCATAAAGGCGGTATTATCGGATACCCGTGCAGCCTGCTGCATGTTGTGAGTGACGATAATCACCGTATATTTGGTTTTCAGATCATTAATCAGCTCTTCAATAGTCAGAGTGGATATCGGATCTAGCGCCGACGTCGGCTCATCAAGCAGTAGAACCTCCGGCTCAATCGCTATTGCCCGTGCAATCACCAAACGCTGCTGCTGGCCACCTGAAAGGCCAAAAGCATTTTCATGCAGACGATCTTTAACCTCGTCCCACAAAGCAGCACCACGGAGCGAGCTTTCCACCGCATCATCCAACACCCGGCGATTCTTGATTCCCTGGAGTCTAAGGCCATAAACCACATTTTCATAAATAGATTTAGGAAATGGATTCGGCCGCTGGAACACCATGCCAACCCGGCGGCGCAGCGAAGCGACATCAACTCGGCCGTCGTAGATATTCTGCCCGTGCAGCATCACTTTACCGTCAACCTTACAGCCTTCAACGAGCTCATTCATTCGATTGATACAGCGCAATAGTGTCGATTTGCCACAGCCTGACGGGCCGATAAATGCCGTCACCTGGCCTTTGGCAATCCGCATATTGATATCATACAGGGCCTGATGGGTACCGTAATGGAGATCCAGCCCCTCGATTGACAGCGCCGTTTTCTCTTCCGGTAACGCTGACAAATCAACAGGCTCAAACAGGCCAATTGGGGAATTAATTGAAAACATACTCTTTCCTGAATCTCACTATTGCTCCAAGGAGCGGAATTTTTCACGCAAGTGGTTACGGATCCCAATGGCTGTCAGGTTCAAACCCACAATAACGGTGACCAACAAAAATGACGTGGCATACACAAGCGGTCGTGCTGCTTCCACATTCGGACTTTGAAAACCGACATCATATATATGATAACCGAGATGCATAAATTTTCGATCCAAATGCAGGTAAGGAAATTGGCCGTCGATCGGTAACGATGGGGCCATTTTCACCACCCCCACCAACATCAAAGGTGCGACCTCGCCAGCAGCCCGGGCAACCGCCAAGATCAAGCCCGTCATGATCGCCGGACTTGCCATCGGCAACACAGTTCGCCACAGAGTCTCAGCCTGCGTCGCTCCCAGTGCTAGTGAACCATGACGGATAGACGTGGGTATTCTGGCCAAGCCTTCTTCTGTGGATACAATCACCACTGGCAAAGTCAGAATCGCCAGGGTCAACGCTGACCATAAAATACCCGGTGTACCAAATGTCGGTGCAGGTAGCTGATCGGCAAAGAACACATCATCAATTTGCGCCCCAACAATATAGACAAAGAAACCTAGGCCGAAGACGCCGTAAACAATCGAGGGCACACCCGCAAGGTTAATCACGGCAACCCTAATCAACTTGGTAAAGATACTTTTCCCGGCATACTCATGAAGGTAGACCGCCGCCAACACCCCCAGCGGAGTCACAATTACACTCATCAGCAACACCATGAACACGGTGCCGAAAATAGCCGGGAACACACCACCTTCGGTATTGGCCTCACGGGGATCATCGCTGACAAAGTGGCCTAGCTGGCTGAGCCAATGGCCTAGCTTACCTGCAGTCGTAAAGTCATTGGGATACCAATAATCCAAAATCTGCTCGAGCGGCAGCGTAATTTCCTTCCCTGTCATTTCCCGAACAATCAAACTGTCACGATTAAGTTTCTGATGTAACGTCAGCAATTGTTGCTCAATGTGGGTGAACCGCTGCTCGAGCAACTGTCGCTCACCAATCAGTTGAGAAGGATCATCGTATTGACGAGCCTTGTCATTAAGCAACTCAAACTGCTGGTTCAGTTTAACCAGATCCGATTGCTCAATTTGACGGATTAAATCACGAACAATATCAGCTTGCTCCAGGCTGTGCTCAAGCTCTTCGAGTGGGATCGCCTCACCATTATCGGTAAGGCCAACCGGATAACCATAGAAGCGCCCATTCTTCAGCCGTTCTATCACGGCAATACCAGCTGCTGGCTCTTGGCTGACAATATGCGGGCCCAGTATGGTTACAAAGTCACTACCCAGCACATCTCGGTTACCGGTTTTGATAACGTAGCGGATAACAGTGTCGCCATCAAAAATCGTGGTATTGATACCGGCTTCTGTCAATTGCTCAACAGGGACCGTTTTACGCTCATACACCTCACCAATAACCGTGCTTTGGTGACCGTTTTGCTGGATTTCAAACTGATAAACAGGTGCAGGCCAGAAGTAGCCAAGCCCCTTCCAGCCAATCAATAGCAATAAGCCAAGCACCACGATCAAGCTAAGGCTAACAGCACCGGCGGTTAGCCATATCCAAGGTGCGCCTGATTTTAACCATCTATTCATTAAATGCGTAATTCATTGTTATTACTGTTTCCAGATCATTCATGGGTGCCTACTTTGCAAGAAATTACAGGGAGCTGTATTTTTCACGTAGACGCTGACGTACTAACTCAGCGACGGTATTAAACATAAATGTAAAAACGAACAGTACAAAAGCGGCCAAGAACATGACCCGATAATGAGAACTTCCGACTTCACTTTCCGGCATTTCAATCGCGATTGTCGCTGACAATGTGCGCATGCCTTCTAAAATGTTCCAATCCATGATTGGTGTATTACCGGTAGCCATCAGCACTATCATGGTTTCACCGATAGCCCGCCCAAGTCCCATCATAATGGCCGAGAAGATCCCCGGACTTGCCGTTAACAGTACAACGCGTGTCAGCGTTTGCCAATGGGTTGCCCCCAAGGCCAATGAGCCGCTGGTCAAATGGCCAGGAACGGAAAAAATCGCGTCTTCGGCGATAGAGAAAATGGTCGGTACCACAGCAATCCCCATCGCAATCCCTACCACTAAGGCATTACGTTGATCGTAACCAATCCCCCACTCGTCGCTCAGGTATGCCCTGACATCTCCAGCAAACCACATTTGTTCAAGCCAAGGACTAAGGTCAAAACAGGCATAGGCTATCAGGACGATCACCGGCATCAGTATGAGGACGTGAAAGCCATTTGGGATCCGACTTCGCCAACTGTCCGGCAGCAAAGACCAACCAATACCGGCCAGCAACATCCCTACAGGGAACATCACGACCAAAGCAACCATGCCAACTAAATGGGATTCCACTATCGGCGCCAGCCAAATACCAGCGAGAAAGCCGAGGATTACGGTCGGTAGCGCCTCCATCAACTCCACGGTGGGTTTCACTATGCCGCGCATCCGCGAAGACATGAAATACGCCGTATATATCGCCCCCGCCAGCGCTAACGGAACGGCAAACATCAAGCCATATAACGCGGCTTTCAACGTACCAAAGACCAATGGTACCAAACTTAGCTTAGGTTCGAACTCATCACTGCCCGATGTCGATTGCCAGACATAATCCGGCTCAGGGTAGCCCTCGTACCAAATTTTCTGCCACAAAGAGGCGAACCCTATCTCGGGATGAGGGTTATCGACATCAAAAACCTGCCAATCATTGCCCTTTAGCGCGACTAAGCGATCTGCCCGTGGCGAAATCATAATTTGCTGCGGTGGGCCATCAGCAAAAACCGGTTCGCGGTATATCGCCCCTTTTACCGTGGTATAAAATGCCGATAGCTGTCCATCCTGCTGCAGGGCAAAAAAGCCCTTGCGGGTATACTCAGGGATCAAAGCGGTTACCGGGCTATCACCAACGGCAAAATTGCGGGTTCTGACCAGTTCACGCTTACCACCTTTACGGGTTTCAAACCACTGGGACAACGATTGATCACTGTGACTGATAAGCAGGGAGTTGGCACCCGATAGCAAAGCCAGCTGTTGTGCCTGGCTACCTGTAGGTTCAATCTCAACCACTTCACGAACCCAGCCTGAAGTACTACCAAACGCGATAACGTATACCTTTTCACCCGCGAGAACATAGGCTGTACGGGCATCAGGTGTCACCGCAATGTCTTTGACTTCAGTTGGCAATCCGCTGATAGCAAAAGAAAAAGATTGCCAATTCGTTCCATTCCCACCCAGCACATTGCTCGTTTCAGAAAATAACGCCGCTCTGGCCCGGCCATCAGCCGTGATCCCGAGAATGATAGCCTGCGTGTCTCGAACCGACGCCGCTAAGCTCACAATCGGCTGGCCTTTGGGGTCTAATTGGATCCGCTCGTGACCTAATGGATAGCTCAATGAAAGGGCGTTATTACCCTTTGTCACAGCCAAGGAAGGTTTGGCAATCAGTACCTCTCCGGACTCGCCTCCCAAAGCATATAATTGATCGGCAGGGAGCGTACGGCCAATACTGACCACATCGTCGAGAAGATTAACCGTACCAACAACGTCTCCCGCAGCGGTTCCGGTAAGGCTTATCGCACTCAGGGAGCCGTCGTCAGCAAGACGGAACAAATGGTCATTGCTGTCACTGACACGAATATCAGCAGCCTTGGTGGTAAAAGCGGTGGTAAATTGCTGCAGGGAGGTCACCTTGACCGATGAGAAGATCGGCAGGATCACATAGAGGAGGTAGAAAAAGATCAAAATGAGGGTAACAAGGACAAAGATCCCACCGGACGTCACACCATAACGAACCAATTTATCTTTTACCTTACGGCCAGGACTCTCTCCCATCAATATCGCACCGGCCTTTGCCATCATTACCTCAATAAATTTACACGTTTACTAATAATATTTCCTTTAGATGACAATTATATGACAGGGCGCCTTTTCCGTCATGTCGACCTCTTAGACTTGAATGACATAAAAGTGAAATAAAAAATATTTATTATTCATTTCTGTGATTTCGTAAAAAATTCAATATCTTGATCGGCCTGTAAGCCTAGACAGGTTCTGCTCATGCTCACATAATAGTCAATATAGAACGGGCAATGACGCCACTTGTATAAGGATATCGTTATGAAGCATCTGATCATTACTGTCATCGGCCAAGATCGCCCTGGCCTAGTAGAAACGCTGTCAGACACGGTTTATCAAAACCATGGCAACTGGCTTTCAAGCAGTCTCAGTAAGTTAGCCGGTCAGTTTACCGGTATCCTGCAAGTAGAAGTCGCCGACCAATATGTCGGCGTGCTCAGCAATGCGCTCAAACAGCTTGATGCCCTTCAAGTTCAGGTGGTCGAAGAAGAAAGCAAAACCCTGCAAACTTCGGTTGTGCACCATCTATTGGTCACAGGTAATGACCGCTCAGGTATTGTCAAAGACGTCACGACCAAGCTCAACCAGCTTGGGATAAATATTCATAAACTCAAAACACACTCTGACAGTGCACCCAACTGGGGCTACCCCATTTTTTCTGCCCGTTTCCAATTAGAGTTGCCTAGCAGTCTGAGTATTGAGTACGTACAAGAAGAGCTGGAGAAGATCGCCGATGATCTCACTGTAGATATCGACGATAACTGATCCCTCAATGCCCCATAGCAAGTAGGAAGACAATGAGCGCTGAACCTCTCTATACCGACAAAGAACTGAGTTGGCTATCTTTTAACGAGCGCGTGCTGCAAGAAGCCGCGGATAAGTCTGTCCCACTGATTGAGCGGGTCCGCTTCCTCGGTATCTACTCGAGTAATACCGATGAGTTCTATAAAGTGCGCTTTGCGGATGTCAAACGCCGTATATTGATCAACGAGGAGCAAGGCAGCAGTGACCGGGCCAAGGATCTATTAAGCAAGATCCAAAGCCGGGTACTCAAGCTAAATCAGGATTTTGATACCCTGTACAATGAAATCCTGCTCGAAATGGCGAGGCGCCATATCTTCCTGGTCAACGAGCAGCAACTTGATGACCACCAGCAAGTCTGGCTGAGAAAGCATTTCCGCACCCGTATTCTGCCTCATGTCACCCCTATCTTGCTGACCGACGACATCGACCTGCTCCAGTTCCTCAAAGACGAATACTCGTACCTTGCTGTAGAAATGCGCCAAGGCAATAGCAAGCGTTACGCCCTGATTGAAATCCCAACCGATCAGCTACCGCGGTTTATCCAGTTGCCTGAGGCCAAGGGAAAGCGACGCAAGACTCTCATATTTCTTGATAACATCATCCGCTTCTGTCTGGACGACATCTTCAGTGGCCTGTTCGAATACGATGAGCTGTCTGCTTATGCGATGAAGATGACCCGCGATGCCGAGTACGACCTGAACCTGGAAGTTGAGCACAGCCTGCTCGAGCAGATGTCTGAAGGTTTGGACCAGCGCCTGACCGCCATGCCGGTCCGATTTGTCTATCAGCGGGATATGCCTGCCGATATGGTCGACGTACTCTGTGGCTTACTGAAAGTCTCAAGCTACGACAGTATCATTCCGGGCGGGCGCTATCATAACTTCAAGGACTTCATCGGATTTCCGAATGTAGGCCGGGACTACCTTGAGAACAAACAACTACCAGCACTCGAAAGCGCCCAGTTTGTAAATGCCCGCAATGCCTTCGATGCGATCAAAAAACAAGATATCCTGCTGTACTACCCGTACCACACCTTCGGCCATATGACTGAGTTGGTTCGCCAGGCCTCCTATGATCCGAAAGTACGCAGTATAAAAATCAATATCTACCGTGTGGCAAAAAACTCACAAATCATCGAATCGATGATCGATGCCGCTAACAACGGTAAACAAGTCACGGTAGTGGTCGAGCTTCAGGCTCGGTTTGACGAAGAAGCCAATATCGAGTGGGCCCGCCGTCTAACAGAGGCGGGGGTACAGGTGCTCTTTGGCGTGCCGGGGCTCAAGATCCACTCCAAACTTTGCCTCATTACCCGCAAGGAAGGCGATGATCTGGTGCGCTATGCCCATCTCGGTACCGGTAACTTCCACGAAAAGACAGCACGGATCTATACCGATTTCTCGCTGATGACCTGCCGCAAGGAAATCACCGATGAAGTCAGGATGGTCTTCAACTACATTCAAAACCCTTACCGTCCGGTGAAATTCAACCATTTGATTGTCTCACCGCGCAACTCCCGCTCACGCCTCTATGACTCGATCGACCGGGAAATTGCCCATGCCAAGCAAAACTTACCATCCGGTATTACACTAAAGGTGAATAACCTTGTCGATAAAGGCCTGATTAACCTGCTTTACCAAGCCAGTAATGCCGGTGTGAAAATCAAGCTGATTGTTCGCGGCATGTGTACTTTGATCCCGGGGATCAAGGGGATTAGCGAGAACATCACGGCGATCAGTATTGTTGACCGTTTCCTCGAACACCCCCGGGTTGTCGTCTTCGAGAATAACGGCGAACCTGATGTGTACATTTCTTCTGCCGATTGGATGACACGAAACATCGACAACCGAATTGAGGTTGGCTGCCCAATTTATGATTCAACGCTGAAAAAGAAGATTATCGACATACTCAATATCCAGCTTTCTGATACCGTTAAGGCCCGTATTATTGATAAAGAAATGTCCAATAAATACGTTCCACGAGGTAATAAACGCAAGATCCGCTCCCAGTTAGCGATCTACGACTACCTCAAACAATCAGAAAAACAGCTTAAGAAAAAAATTAAGAGCGAAAGTAATACATGACAGAGCCTGTACGCCCAAGAGAAATCGCTGCGATAGATATTGGATCGAACAGTTTCCATATGGTGGTTGCCCGTATTGTCGGGCAAAGCCTACAAATCATCAGCCGCCACAAGCAGCGTGTTCATTTGGCCTCTGGGCTAGATAAACACCAAAACCTCGATCAGGCCGCCATTCAGCGCGGTTTAAATTGTTTAGCGATGTTTGCTGAGCGCCTGCAAGGATTTGAACCGGAAAATGTTCGCATTGCCGCCACTTACACCTTACGTCAGGCTAACAACGCCCATGTGTTTCTCAAGCGCGCTGAAGCCCTGCTTCCCTACCCAATAGAAATCATACCCGGTACTGAAGAAGCTCGCTTGATTTACCTTGGTGTCACCCATACTCAACCGGACAGCGGGCAAAAACTGATTGTGGATATCGGAGGGGGTAGTACAGAGCTCGTTATTGGCGATGGCTTTACCCCTCAACTGGCTTACAGCAAACACATGGGCTGTGTCAGCTACAACAAGCATTATTTTGCCAAAGGTAAAATCAGCAACAAAAACATGGCAACAGCGCAACTTGCCGCCCAGCAAAAGCTCGAGAGCATCGCCAGCCAGTACATTCGCAAAGGCTGGCAGACCGCAATCGGCTCTTCAGGCACCATCAAAGCGATTCGGGAAGTCCTGATAGGCCAAGGACACAGTGATGGCGTGATCACTACTAAGCGCCTACAGCAACTTTATGATGCCACCCTCACCATCAAACATTCGGATGAACTCGATTTTGCCGGTCTTAGCGAAGACCGCAAACCGGTCTTTGCTGCCGGGGTCGCCATTCTCAGTGCCGTTTTCAAGTCGCTGAATATCGATGAGATGATTTTTTCAGACGGTGCCCTACGCGAAGGCTTACTGTATGAAATGGAAGAGCGTTTCCGCCACAGTGATATTAGAGTCAGAACCGCGACATCGATGGCCAAACAGTACAACGTCGATATCGCCCAGGCCAACCGGGTTAAAGCAACCGCCGAGCTGCTTTACAACCAAGTAGAGCCGCAACCGGGGCTCACCAAGGTCGAGCTGGCGACCCTGCTCAACTGGGGGGCATTGCTTCACGAAGTGGGGCTGAGCATCAGCTACCCCGGATTCCACCGACATTCAGCCTACCTGCTTCGCTTCAGTACCATGCCGGGGTTCAACCTCGAGCAGCAAACAGTCCTGGCAACTTTGGTTCGCTTCCAGCGCAAGAGCTTAAAGCTAGAGGAAATGCCGGAGCTGAGTATCTATAAGCGCAAACACCTCTACCCGCTGATCCGTACCCTTCGGTTAGCGGTCGCTCTCAATGGCCAACGCAGTGATGACCCACTACCGACGATCACTGTCGATGCCGATAAAGAGAAGTGGCAACTAACCTTGCCTGAGGGTTGGGAGGAGAGTAACCGCTTACTGGCCGCAGATTTGCGCAAAGAGCAGGATTACTGGCGTAAAGCCGGTTGGGAGTTAGCGCTAACCCCTGATAGTGATACCAATCTGGATAAGTAGTTGATCAGGTATTTGCTCTGGAAAAATCGTTGTTATCAAGGCAGATTTTGCAGTAACTAGTGGCTCTAATTACAAAATATCTAACGCAGAGAACAGCGATTTTAACTTGCAAGACAGATCAAATATTTATGTAGGTTAGTATGAGTAGCCTCCAGCTTTCCTGAATCAATAAAAAAGCCGGAGGTCATCTCCGGCTTTTTTATCATCAATTGTCCCGCTAAAGGCCCAGCTCAATCAGTGTTTGCTTCACCGCCTCGGCAGGCAAGGGAACATAACCATCCTTCTTCACCAAATCCTGGCCCTGGTACGACAGGATAAAGCGGATAAATTCGCTCTCAAGCGGTGGCAATGGCCGCTCAGGATGTTTATTAACATAGATATACAGGTAGCGCGCCAATGGGTAACGGCCACTGGCCGCATTCTCTATGGTCGGCGCAACATAATCACTCCCTTTGCGGGAGATGGGTAGCGCCCTGATCCCGGTGGTCTGGTAGCCGACACCGGAATAACCGATAGAATTAAGCGACGTCGATACAGATTGCACGACCGAGGCCGAGCCCGGCTGCTCGTTGACGTTATTGCGAAAATCCCCTTGGCACAGGGCTTTTTGCTTGAAATAGCCATAGGTGCCGGAGACCGAGTTTCGGCCGAAGAGCTGGAGCCCCCGCGTTTCCCAACTGCCTGTTAGCCCCAACTGCCCCCAGCGGGTAATTGATTGGTTACCACCACAGCGCAAGGTTTGCGAAAAAATGGCATCAAGTTGAGTAAAGTCCAGACCTTGCAGCGGATTATCCTCGTTGACAAACACCGCCAACGCATCGATAGCAACTCGGATCTCCGTTGGCTTGTAACCGTACTCCTGCTCAAAGGTCGCAATTTCCCTTGCCTTCATCCGCCGGCTCATCGGCCCAAACTGGGCAGTAGCCTCAATCAAAGCAGTAGGTGCCGTTGACGATCCAGCCGCCTGTACCTGAATATGCACACTCGGATAGGTGCGCTTGAACTCTTCTGACCAATAGGTCATCAAATTGGCAAAGGTATCCGAACCAACCGAGGATAAATTACCGGAGATCCCTTTCACCTTTTCGTAATGAGGCAACGGGCTATGATCTGCATGAGCGGGGCCAGCTGCGACAAAGGCAGACAGAGGAAAAACAAGAGTGATTGCTATTTTCTGCCATCGGCTAATGGCTTGCCAGATCCGATTAATCATTCGGTTATTGTAACTCCTTAAAACGACAACAGCGGCCCTTAGGCCGCTGAATACTTTAGCATGTTTCACCGCCAATTCGGCGTGTTTTGCACTTATGCCGCGTTTGCAATCAAGCGCTGTGGCAAAGTAAACGCGAACGTACTGCCGACATCCACTTCACTCTCGATCTCAAGGTGTGAATCATGGTGGCTCAAGGCATGCTTAACAATCGCCAAACCTAACCCACTGCCACCAGTCTCACGTGATCGTGCCTTATCAACCCGGTAGAAACGCTCGGTCAGACGGTGTATATGCTGCGGCTCGATACCCTGCCCTTGGTCAGTGACTTCCAGTCTCGGACCTGCCGACGTCAGGAACCAACGCACCTTCACTTCCGCATCCGGCGGCGTATGCTTAACCGCATTGTAGACCAAGTTGGAAATCGCACTACGCAGTTGGTCTTCATCACCCAACACTTTGAGCGAGGAATCCACTTCAAAGGTAAATAACTGCTCTTTACCACCGCTGAGAGAAATGGCCTCTTTTTCCAACACATCCAACATTGCCGGAACATCAATCGTCTCTTCGAGTTCGATGTTCGGTGCCGCCTCGATCTTTGACAAGGTCAACAGCTGCTCAACCAAAGAGTTCATTCGGATCAGCTGCTCGGTCATCACCCCGTGGGCTTTATTCCACATCGGGCCCACCAGCATTTCTGGGTCTTTCGACATTTCCAGATAACCTTGCAGCACCGTCATTGGTGTTCTCAGCTCGTGAGATACGTTAGCAAAGAAATTGCGGCGCATACCTTCAAGCTGCTTCACCTGAGAAACATCCCGCACCACCATCAAGTATTCACCTTCGGTGTAATGCATGACCCGTAGCTCAAGAGTACGGTCATAGTTGAGCGGCGATGTAATTTCGAGCGGAACCTCAAAAGATTGCTTACTCAGGTAACGAACAAAGTCCGGACTCCGGAGCAAATTACTGATTGGCTGACCGGCATCATCCGGCCAACGGAAGCCAAGCAGGTGCTGGGCTAGCTTGTTACACCACACTATATTCCCTTCGCTGCGAAAGACAACAACAGCATCAGGAAGGGATTCCGCACCGTTTCTAAAGCGTCGGATCAAGGTTGCCAGCTCTTTGCGACGACGTCTGTTACGTTGCTGCAAACGGTAAATACCATTGAAAAGAGGCTCCCAGCTGCCCGATCCCGAAGGAGGCGTCAGACTCCGCTCTTTCCATAACCAATTAGACATCTTCAACAAATTATGAAAATGCCAAATCAACTGGATCCATGTTGCGACCAGCAAAAACCAGGGCATATAACCAAATACCCACCCCAGTGCGATCCAAGGCAAGTAGAAAAAGAGTAGTTCCCAGACTAACTTTTTCCACGAAAGCCGCTCTACCATTTATAACTCCGTCACCACGTTACCCGCAGTGCGCCTGCTTGATTGTTACTGATACCAATCTGGATAAGTAATTGACCTATGTATTACGCAGGAAAAATGGTTGTTATCAAGGCAGAGATTGCAGTAACTAGTGGCTCTAATTACAAAATCTCTAACATAGATAGCAGCGATTTTAACCAGTAAAACTGATCAAATACTTATTTAGGTTGGTATTACTACTAAACTCGGGTCGAGAAACGGTAACCCGCTCCACGCACCGTCTGAACCAATTTATCATGACCACCAGTCTCTAGTGCTTTACGCAAACGACGGATGTGAACATCAACGGTTCGGTCTTCAACATACACGTTGGTACCCCAAACGTTATTCAGCAGCTGCTCGCGGCTGTATACGCGCTCTTGGTGAGTCATGAAGAAGTGAAGCATCTTGAACTCGGTTGGCCCCATGTCCAATGGTTGTTCGTTAGAGGTCACGCGATGGGATACCGGATCAAGCTTCAGGCCCTGAACATCAATCACGTCATCAAGAGATGTCGGTGAAACGCGGCGCATTACCGCCTTCAGGCGTGCCATCAACTCCTTCGGGGAAAATGGTTTGGTGATGTAATCATCCGCACCCACTTCCAGACCACGTACCTTATCTTCTTCCTCGCCACGGGCTGTCAACATAACAACCGGGATCTGACGAGTCATTTCATCACGCTTCAAGTGCTTGATAAGATTAATTCCTGAGCCACCTGGCAACATCCAATCGAGCAAAATAAGCTCGGGATAAGGTTCGCACAGTTTCTCAAGCGCCATGTCATAATCTTCAGCTTCAACAGCCTGATATCCCTTCTGCTCAAGAACGAAGCAAAGCATCTCGCGAATTGGAGCTTCATCCTCTACAACAAGAATCCGTCTTACCATCGTAGTCAATACCTATTAATTGCTGTCTTTCGGCGCCATTATGTGTGTTAAGTATGACACTTTTGTGACTCTCATGGAGAAATACGTAACTGAACGTATATCATACTGTCATATAGCACTTTGTAGCACATAACAGCAACATATTGATAAAAAACGTGATTAGGACTGCCTCACTTTTAATGAGCAAGCAGCCCATCACCCCCTCACTGTGATCTGGCTCCGGCCTCCTCCTTGAGCCTCCACTGCAACCTGTACACCAATACGTTCAACCAGCGTCCCGACATGGGAAATAACCCCGATCTGGCGCCCATCAGCCTGCAAGGCATCAAGGCAAGCTAGTGCCATTTCCAGGCTATCGGGGTCGAGGGTACCGAACCCTTCATCAATAAACAGCGAGCCAAGCTGGCGAGTATCTGCCGCCAGTGACGCCAATGCCAGTGCAAGAGCCAAGGAAACCAGGAAACTTTCACCACCGGACAGTGACTCCACGCTGCGCACTTCATCGCCCATATCATGGTCAATCACCTGCAGCGCCAACGGGCTGCCCGGTACGGGCTGCAAGGCATAGCGCGGCGCCAAGTCATGCAAATGCTCGTTGGCCAATACCACCAATTGCTGCAGGGTCAGTCCCTGCGCCAAGGTACGGAACTTGTTGCCCGTCGCCGAGCCAATCAGCTCATTCATCTGGATCCACAGTTCAGTGGTAGCTTGCTGGCTTTTGAGTTGTTCGGTCAACGCCCCGGACTGCAACTCGGCTTGCTCGGCCTGTGCCAAGCGCTGCCGACCCTGGAAGATTTGTTCATCCAACGCTGCCTTCTCCGTTTCCCAGCCCGAAACAATCGGTGAGGCAACAGGCTGTGCCGCGCCACTCTGATCAGGTTGAATGCCGCTATCGTCAATATCGATGCTATGCGCAGTCAGCCATTGCTGAGCGATAGCCAACACCGGTTGATGTTCGACCACCGCCAACTCTCTCTCGGACAATACTGTGTTCGCCGCGGCCAGCGCTTGCTCCAACTGCTTCAAGGCTTCACGCTCTTGCGCTAGCCATCCTTCGTTATGAGCCAGCAAGGCTGTCAGAGCCTCATCAGTCAGATCAAATTGCATCAGCCATTGCGCCCACTGGGCTTGCAACTCAGTTAACACCTGCGTGGCATCACCATGCTGTTGTTGCATCGCTTTCAAGGCGGCATCTGCCGCTGCCATGGCTTCACCCGATTGGCGCTGTTGCTGCTGGGCATGATCCAAGGCTAGCTGCTGGCTATGAATGGCCTGCTTGTGCAAGCTTTCAACCGCCGGGAGATCCTGCTCGCCAATGAGGGCGACACGTTGCTGCCACAGTTGTTCTTTCTCCTTAGTCAGCAACGTCATTACCGCCGTAATTTCCGCACTACGCTGCTCCGTATTACGCAGCGCCGTTTGTACTTCTGCCAGTTGCGGTGCCAACAGCCCCAACTGTTTTTCCGCCTCAGCCAATGCGGTTTGATTGACCGAAAACTGCTGTATCTGGGTTTGGAGTTGGGTAAAGAAAGCCTCTTCCCCAACATTTTTCAGCTGCACTAACCACGCATCATTACCGTACTGGCCATTCAGTGCTTCTGCGCGCGCCGTCAAGATTTCCGTTTGGGTTGCTTGCTGTTGCTCTAGTGACTGCAGGCGGGATTGCCATTGCGTCTCTTTCTGAGCATGACTATGCTGCTGATCAACAAGCAGGCTCTGGGCCTGTTGTAACTGCTGCCACTGTCGCTCCAGCTGACGCCCTTGATCAATACGGCGCTGACGCTCTTCACCAGCTTGTTGCAGCTGCTTCAAGGCCATATCCACCTGTGCGACATCCACTTGCCACTGTTCAAACAGCGCGGTTACCCCTGCCAGATCCGATTCAGCGGTTAGTTCCGAAGTGGTTATCTCCGAAGCCGTTTTCTCCGAAACCATGCTCTGGCACAGGGCCGAAAAGACCGTTTCATATTGCTGGTAGACCTGCGCAATCTGCTTCCCCAGCAACTGCCGTTCAGCCTCTAGAGCAATCAAACGCGGCTGCTCAGTTGCCTGTAGCTGCTGCAGTTGCTTTATTTGCACTTCTGCTGCCAACTTCTGTTCAGCCAGCTCAGACACTCGCTGTTGCTGGGCCTGCAGCAGCCCTTCAACAACAGGATTGTCTGTGGCATAGGGGTGTTCGAGCGAACCACACAATGGGCAAGCTTCACCGCCTTTTAATTCGGCCCGGTAATCGTCGAGCTGCATTACCGCACGGCTTTGTTGTAGCATGCCTTCAGCTTCTTTGTGCTGTATCGACAAAGTCGCCAACTGAGGCATCAAGGTTGTTAAACGCTTTGTGGCATCGGCAACGCGTTTGGTGGTGTCTTTCCATTCCCCATCAGCCTTATCCTGTTGCACCAATAGCGATTGCCATTCTTTCGAACCAGAAATACCTTGGCGCAAGGTATCACGCCATTGCAGCTTGTCTGCGTAATGCCCCCGCTCTTGGCTCTGCTGGGCTTCCAGAGCCACGACGTCAAGACTCTGGCGTTGTGCCTCGCACGCCTGTTGCTGCTGTTGTAGATCTTTAACCTTTTGATCTAGGGTGACTTTAGCCTCGGCATGAACCTGTAACTCATGTCCGATCTGTTGCTGCTCTTTACGCAAATCACTATTGGCCCGATGAGCGGCAAGATAGCGTTTCACATTGTCTTCAACCGATGAGGCTTGCTCAGCCAAACGCTTTACATCGGGATGCTGCGCAAAATAGGCCTGTAACTGTTCGGCTTGCTGCTGGTAGCGCTGTTGCGCGTGTTGCAGTTGCGTCACAAGCAGCTGCTGTTCTTGCTGGGTATGGCGATGCTGCTGGCATTGCACATCGAGCTCACGCCACTGATCGTGTAACCCCGATATTTTCTGATCCCACTTGGCAGCGTCTTTTAACTTGGGCTCAACAGCCTGCCACTGTTGTTCCACCTCTTTGAGCGCACCTCGCGCTGCCACCATCTGCTGCTCAGCAGTCTGATGAACTTGGGTTTTTGTCGCCAAAGCCACTGTCGCAGTCGTTAATCCATCAGTGACTTTTTTGAGCTGTGTCTGCGCTTGCTGCAACAATGAAAAATCGCGCTGAGCGGGTTGTACCTGCTCAATCAAGGTCAATTGCGTATAACGTGGCTCCGCCTCGGCTTTTTGCTGGCTCGCTGCAACAGACTGAGTCTTCGCCTGTTCGACACGCGTCGCCAACATAGCTGCGGTCTGCAATGCCTGCTTATGCTGTTTGAATGCTTGCAGCTGGCTATCAAGTTGTTCCACCTGCTGTTTCAAGGTTGCTACTTGGGTCAATAAAGCATGCTTTTCTTCATCAGACAGCAGCACAATATCGCCCAGTTTGTCTTGCAATTGCGTTAAAGCTAGCTTTTCTTCGCGAGCACGTTCATAAGCGGCAACCGAAAGCTGGCCGTAGATTTCGCCGCCTGTCATGCGCTCCAGTAAGGCAGCACGATCGTCGGCGCCCGCTTTGAGGAAGGCCGCAAATTCACCTTGGGGGAGCATCACCGCCCGGCGAAACTGCTCGAAGGTCAAGCCAATCAAACGCTCAATCTCGGCTTGAAGCTCTTGCTTTTTCCCTGCAAACCGTTGGCCAGTATCGATATTTTCCAACCACTGCTCAGCGGCCTGCACACGGCCTTCTGCCCGACCCCGCGCACGGCGGACATGCCAGTGTGCTCGCCAATGGCTACCGTCATTGGCGACAAAGTCGACTTCCGTGTAAGCCTCAGCTTTACCGCGCGATAAAATGCTGCGCACATCGTTGGCTTTGATGCGGCTGCTGTCACCGTCACGGCCGATCTCCGCATCGTTTTTCTTGTTGGATTGCAAACGGGGAATACGGTCGTACAGCGCCAGACAAATGGCATCAAGCAAGGTCGATTTGCCTGCCCCGGTTTTACCGGTAATCGCAAACAAACCAGCGTCTCCCAAGCGCCCGCCCGCAAAGTCTATTTCAAAATGGCTCTGCAGGCTCGCCAGATTTTCACCACGTAAGGCTAGAATTTTCATTGTTTTTCTCCCTCTCGTGACGCAGCATCAGGCTCATTACCCGCCTCATCCTCAACCTGGATCAATAGCTGTTCAAAAGCCGATGCCATTGCAGCATCCGGCTCCCCGTTATATTTTTTAGCCCAACTCAGCGCAAACACTTGCTCAGGGGAAACCTCCGATAAACGACGGTGGTTCAAGCCATCCTGTTGCTCTTGCTGCTGATAATGCGGGGTGATTTTGGCTAAGCGCACCGCCTTACCCTCAATAGCCTGCATGACTTTTTCACGCAGCAATGCCTGAGGCTTATCAAGCAGTACATGCACTTCCAAGAAAGGCTGCTGCTCACGCGGTACATCTTCTACTTCCAAGGCCTCAAGTTCAGCTAACACCGCGTCCAACGAGGCAGGCTTAGCTGGCACTTTGAGCATATCAACCACACGAGGGATCAATAACGGCTTAATCGCTGTTACCTGCTGACCCTCGAAGTCAACCAAAACGACTTGGTGCTTGTAGCGACGTTCAGACATCGACAGTGGTAACGGCGAGCCGCTGTAGCGAATATGATCCTGTTTGGTCACCATCTGCGCCAGGTGCAAATGCCCCAGCGCAACATAATGAATCTCTTCGGCAAAAATCGTGGCCGGCAAGGCATGCTGGTTACCACCGAGCACCCGGCGTTCGGACATTTCCGACAACTTGCCCGATGCCATGTAAGCGTGGCCCATTCCGATCAAGGCTTGTTCCGGTTGCTGCAACTGACGCGCCGCAGCAGTTACCTCGCCATACAGGGTTTCGACGCCTTTAATTAGGCGGTCATCCTCTTCGTCCAAATCTTCGGTGCGAAGATCGGCACTGCGCAAGAAAGGCACCGCCAGCACCCAAGCGGCTTGCTCACCCGCCTTGTTAGTCAGCGGAACCATCATCCGCTCGGTATCCAGCTCTCCATCAGGCAGGCGATGAACACCACCGACGATATGTAAGTCAAACGCCTTGAGTAGCTCATGCGGGGCATCAAGTTTACTTGGCGAGTCGTGATTGCCACCAATCATCACCACGTTCAAGGCCGGCATGCTTTTCGCCATCCGCGCCAAGAAGCGGTACAGCATTCGCCAGGCACTCGCCGGGGGGTTGGCGGTATCAAAAATATCACCCGCAACCAGCAGGGCATCGACCTGCTCTTGCTCAAGGGTTTGCGCCAACCAGTCAAGAAATGCCTGATGCTCGAAATCGCGGTTATAGCCGTGCAGCTGGTGACCCAGGTGCCAATCGGAGGTATGGAGGATCTTCATTGCGGTCGATATGCCGTTCTGGAAAAACTGTTCAAGATTGTACCGCACTTTGTGATGAGCCCAAGCAGCAGAGCACGAAAACTTAAGACAAAAGCCAACCAATGCAATAAGATTGACAGCCAAATGCACAACCAAGGATTTGTAACAGCCATGATGTGGTTTAAAAACGTACTTACCTATCGCTTCAGCCGCGAGATCGACCTCAATCCTGACCAACTAGAAAAGCAGCTTGAAGAATTCCGGTTCACCCCTTGTGGCAGCCAAGATCAGCAAAAATTTGGTTGGGTCCATGCTCTGGGTAAGCACGGCGATATGTTCACCCATGTGATTGGTGACAACATCCTGATTTGTGCGCGTAAAGAAGAAAAAATGCTGCCAGCGTCAGTGATCAAAGAAACACTGAATGAGAAGGTGGAAGCCCAAGAACTTGAGCAAGGCCGCAAGCTAAAGAAAAGTGAAAAAGACACCATCAAAGATGAAATCGTGATGGATCTGCTACCTCGCGCCTTCAGCCGCAAGAGCCAAACCTACGCGCTGATCATGCCAAAAGAAGGCTACGTCTTGGTTGATGCGGGTAGCTTTAAAAAAGCCGAAGACATGCTGGCACTGCTACGTAAGTCTATCGGTAGCCTACCTGTTATTCCGGTAACCCCAGAGAAGCCTGCAGAGCTGACCATGACCGAGTGGGTTCGCTCGAACACATCTCCAGACGGCTTCACTATCGGTGAAGAAGCCGAGTTGAAAGCAATTCTGGAAGATGGCGGTGTGATCCGCTGTAAGCAGCAGGACTTGTCGAGCGATGAAATCATGGCTCACATCGAAGCCGATAAGCTGGTAACCAAGTTGTCGATCAACTGGCAGGACCGCATTGATTTCGTCCTGGGCGACGACCTGTCAATCAAGCGCCTTAAGTTCTCTGACGAGCTGAAAGATCAAAATGAAGACATCGACCGTGACGAGATGGCTGTGCGTATTGATGCCGATCTTTCTCTGATGGCAGGTGAATTTTCGGCTTTCCTACCGAACCTGTTCGAAGTGCTTGGCGGTCTTGAAGCCAAAGCCTAACTGACGGTATTGAGTATTGTGGCACTAAGTAACTTGGTGCCACCCTTTTCCTTTCTGTGCTTAACCTTGCCTCAAGCTTGTAACGCTCTCTCTTTTCTCGCCTGTTTACACCAGCAAACAATGAATACTTCCCCCTGTTTACTGGGTTAGCATTGCTATTGAGGGGTAGATCACAGTAAAATCCCGCCTCAACTCCGTATCCCCCTGCGATACGGCCTGATTTGCAATCAGACACTGGAATTTAAGAGCTATGTTTAAACCTGAATTGTTATCGCCTGCGGGCAGCCTTAAGAACATGCGTTACGCATTCGCCTATGGTGCAGATGCTGTCTATGCCGGCCAACCACGTTACAGCCTTCGCGTCCGTAACAACGAGTTCAACCACGAGAACCTGAAAATCGGTATCGACGAAGCTCATGCTCAAGGCAAAAAGCTTTACGTGGTATGTAACATTCAGCCACATAACTCTAAACTGAAAACCTTCATCCGCGATTTGAAACCGATCGTGGAAATGGGCCCTGACGCACTTATCATGTCAGATCCTGGCCTTATCATGATGGTTCGCGAAAACTTCCCAGAGATGCCAATTCACCTATCCGTTCAGGCTAATGCCGTTAACTGGGCTACCGTGAAATTCTGGTCAACGCAAGGTGTCGAGCGTGTCATCCTGTCTCGTGAACTTTCGCTAGAAGAAATCGAAGAGATCCGTGAACACTGCCCGGAAACCGAGCTGGAAATTTTCGTTCACGGCGCGCTATGCATGGCTTACTCTGGTCGTTGCTTGCTATCTGGCTACATCAACAAGCGTGACCCTAACCAGGGTACCTGCACCAATGCTTGCCGTTGGGAATACAAAACAGAGAAAGCCACTGAAAACGATGCCGGTCAGATTGTCGAAGTACAAGATGCAACGGTTCAGGTGCAAGAAGCTGAAGAGCGTCCAGACAATACATTGGGTCTTGGCAAGCCAACTGACGAAGTCGTACTCCTAAGTGAAGCACACCGCCCAGAAGAAAAAATGGCCGCTTTCGAAGACGAGCACGGCACATACATCATGAACTCGAAAGATCTGCGTGCTATCCAGCACGTTGAGCGTTTGACCAAGATGGGTGTCCACTCTCTGAAAATCGAAGGCCGTACCAAATCTTTCTACTACTGTGCACGTACTGCACAGGTTTACCGCAAAGCGATTGATGACGCGGTTGCCGGCAAGCCATTTGACGAAAGCTTGATGGGTACCTTGGAGAGCTTGGCTCACCGCGGTTACACCGAAGGCTTCCTGCGCCGCCACACGCACGATGCTTACCAGAACTATGACTACGGCTACTCAATTTCTGACAGCCAGCAGTTCGTGGGCGAGTTCACCGGCAAACGCCGTGGTGACTTGGCCGAAGTCGAAGTGAAAAACAAGTTCATCGTGGGTGACAGCCTAGAAGTCATGACCCCGCAGGGCAACGTGATCTTCACCCTTGAAGCGATGGAGAACCGCAAGTCTGAAGTGATTGATGATGCCAAAGGTAACGGCCACTTCGTGTTCATTCCTGTCCCACAAGACATGGATCTAGAATACGCATTATTGATGCGTAACCTAAACTCAGGTGAGAACACCCGTAACCCACACGCACCTAAAGACGGTAAATAATCGCCATGGCGTTATTGATCACCCAAAAGTGCATTAACTGTGACATGTGTGATCCCGAGTGTCCAAACGAGGCGATCATCATGGGGGCCGAAATCTACGAGATCGACCCGGACAAATGCACCGAGTGTAAAGGACACTACGACAAGCCGACTTGCCAGTCGGTATGTCCTATCACCAACTGTATCATTACCGATCCTGACAATATCGAAACAGACGAAGCTCTATTCGAAAAGTTTGTCACCCTTCAGGGATTGGCTTAAACGAAAAAAGCGCCGATGGGCGCTTTTTTTTGTATCTTCACACTGAGCATCATCCCTCTACCGGTGTCCGCAGCAAGGCCAAACATTGCGCCGGCGGGACAGGTTTAGGTTTAGGCTTTTTCTTCACCTTGGCGACTTTTTCTTTCTTCGGTTTTGGCTTCGGCTTCCAGGAAGCAAGCTCTGCCCCGCACCCATCACCCGGCGGCGGTGATTGTTGCGCTTTACAGTTACTGTCGCCATCTGGGCAATGGAGCCTGACATGGAAATGGTAATAATGCCCCCACCATGGTCTGACTTTTTGCAGCCATGCCCGATCGGTCCACTCGCGCTGGCATAGTTGTTCTTTGATCACTGGGTGGACAAATATTCGTGCAACCCGCTCGTCGGCAGCTGCCAGCTGTACCATCAGGGCTTGTTTATCGCTCCAGTTCTTCTTGTTGATCTTATACTGTTTGATATGCACCATCGGCAATGGCTGGACATCAATCAGCTCCGCCTCATTAAGTGGACGCTCGCCGAGCTTAAGCCAAATATCGGCATCTAGCCCGGTTTGGTGACTGGCATGGCCAGACGAAAAACGCCCACCACGCGGCATCGCAATATCACCGACCAGCAATTGGCCAAGCTCTAGCTGGTGGACACTCTTCGACAAGTCATGCAGGAAGCGGATCATCGATTCATGACCGTAAAACCGCCCTCGCTGGGAGCGCATTACCTGATAGCCATCTCCCGCCAGCGGCAGAGGCTCAGCCCCGGCCAAGCAACCATTATTGTAAGTACCGATAGACTCCGACTGGCCTTGTGTCGGCGCTTTTACTTGTTCCCATGGGCTGGCGGCTACCGGCAAGCTCAGTGCTAACCCCAACAACAGCACAAAAAAGTACCTCATGACTGATCCTTTTGTCTTTATTTTCTTGCTCTCTTCAGCATAGCAAGCAATAAAAAAGCTGCCCGCAGGCAGCTTGATCATTGGGATCGAAAAACCAAAATACGATCGTTATTTCATTTGCTGATCCAAATTCAAAATGGTCAGGGCATTACTGACGCTGGTTGCCAGCACATCAACAACCCCAGAGCGCAGAGCGCCGAGCAAAGCCAACGCCTTACTGTTCTCCGCCGCCGTAACCACCACAGTCGGTATATGCCTGAGCTCTTCCATACTGAGCCCAATCACCCTGTCGCTCATCATGGTATCGGCACGTCGGCCTTGGCTATCGAAAAAGTCATAACCAGCGATATCGCCAACTACGCCTTTGCGGATCCTCGCCTCGACAATTTCCTGCGGGGTAAACCAGCCCAGCTTAACCATATGACTGTTTTCATTCATGTCCCCGACACCGACCAAAGCCACATCAGCGCGACGTGCACGATCAAGGGTCTCCTTCACTGTGCCATTCTTCATAAAGGCTTCCCTTACCTTGATATCTTCCACGTAGGCCGGTGCATAGAGAGTTTCACTGATCCCATCGTATTTCTTTGCCAGCAGACGACAAATATGATCAGCGTTAATCGCGTTACCGGAACGATGAGTACCACCAATACCTGAAACAAAGCGACACTTGCGGTGGGGAACAACCCCAACATGGCTGGCAATGGAAGCAATGTTACGTCCCTGCCCTACGGTCACTACCATATCATCGGTCAATATCGAGGATAGGTAGCTAGACACGAGACTGGCCACCTGCAGGCGCTGGCTTTCATCATCAGGCTGGTCAAGGGCAATCAGCGCCCTCTTCAAGTTGAAACGCTCGACCAACTGCTGCTCCAGTTTCTCACTGAATACCGGGTGATACTTCACGGTGATTTCAACCACCCCTTCATCTCTGGCACGGCGTAGTAAACGGCCGACTTTGGCCCTCGACATCCCGAACATCTTGGAAATTTCTTCCTGCGTTGCCCCATCCTGATAATAAGCGATGGCTATCTCGGTAAGCTTGTCGCTGTCAACATGGGTGGTGTCATTCTGGGGCGCTGTCATGGCCATACCTTTTGTTACTAGTTGGGGTTACAAATAGGGTTAAAACTGAAGGGCTATTTTAGCCGTTATCGGAAAAGACAGCGAGTCCCAACCTCAGACAGCCCGCCGAAATGAGACTTAAGCCTTCACCCTGCTTGTGCGAACCGCTTTTTAGACATTATGTTCCAATAACAAGAAAGGCTATACAATGCGGACCAAAATCGTCAATCGAAAAAGCCCCGCTATTTCTAGCAAGGCTTCTTTATAATACCAACCTGGATAAGTAGTTGATCAAGTATTTGCACTGGAAAAATCGTTGTTATCAAGGCAGATATTGCAGTAACTATTGGCTCTAATTACAAAATATCTAACACAGAGAACAGCGATTTTAACCTGCAAGGCTGATCAAATATTTATGTAGGTTGGTATAAGTGGCGGAGCGGCCGGGCTGGCGCACCAGCGGGACTCATTCGCCTGCAAGGCGAACATAACCGATAGATGTAAAAAAGCCCAAGTCGAAAGACTTGGGCTTAGTATAAGTGGCGGTGCTGATGGGACTCAACGCGCCGGGCTTCCGGACGCGACCAAAGTGCACAGCACTTTCGGGAGCGTCAGATACAAGAAAGCCCCGTCTTTCGACGAGGCTTCTTAATAAGTGGCGGAGCGGACGGGACTCAACGCGCCGGGCTTCCGGACGCGACCAAAGTGCACAGCACTTTCGGGAGCGTCAGATACAAGAAAGCCCC